>NZGX01000062.1 GCA_002691085.1 Rhodospirillaceae bacterium
TGAGCTTTAATAAACAATTCGGAAATATTAAGTCCCTCCCTCTAAATAAATGGGGTAAGATTCTATCATTTAATGAAGTTAAGTATTTCTCATTGCAATACGGCAGAGTCCTCAATGAGGTGAAGGAATGGAATGCAGAGAATAGCACAAATATTCATATTGATTCTGATGTTGACCACATGCTAGACCTTGACCTTGCTTTATCTCAGATAGACGCTATGGATATTGTAATTACAACATCCAATACCACAGCTCATTTGGCAGGATCAATTGGAAAGGAAACGTGGGTAATGGTACCAAAAGTTCCTGAATGGAGGTGGGGTATAAAGGGCTCAAAGTCTAATTGGTATGAGTCAGTTAAGATTTTCAGGCAAGATTCTCATCTTAGTTGGGAGCAGGTATTAGAGAATGTCTCTGCAGAGCTAAAACTTTTTATTAAAAACAAAAGGGCTAGATAAATAATTTTATTCCTCTATTAGTGAAATTATTTTCTGAGTAAACCATATACATTATTTCACTAAGCACCTGTCTGGAATCTAAAGTAACCTTCAAACCTCCATCACTTAGTTGGCTTTCTTCTAAACCAGGCCAATTACCATATATTTGACCACCATTTATTTTGCGAGATAGAATCATCATTACGGATGCTGCCCCATGATCGCATCCTAAACTATAGTTTTCTCTAACACTCCTGCCGAATTCAGTTGTGACTATTATGCTTACATTTTCTTGGTTTTTCTTTAGAGACTCCCAGAAAGAATAAACTCTAGTAGATAGTTCATTAATTTTAATTTTGTACTCCGAGGGTAGATTATTATGATGATCCCAGCCAGGATGGTTAACTAATGTTACTGGTTGGAGGGGATAATTATTGTTTATTTTTTCATAAATAATATCTAATCCTTGTCCAAGATTCTTATTTTTTATAAAGTGTATTTTATCTTTAGCCAAGTTATATAAATGATCATTATATATTGACCTAGCATCAGAATGACGACTGTATTCTTCTTTTAGACCAGTGGCATGAACAAAAGAGAGAGTGTTTTCCTTAAATAGTCTTAATAAACAAGAGGCACCTGGATTGAGGAAGAAGTCTTCTCTACCAAAGCTATAATCAAGATCAATCATCTTCAAATCATCTCTTAGTGATCTAATGATATTAGGCCTATACTTCTTTAGAAAATAGTTATTAACCGGTGAAACTAAGTGAAGACCATCAAGTCCTCCATCAGCATTTATTATAATAATTTTATGTCTGTTTTTATAAAAATTTAATTGATCGCTAATTTTACTTCCAATTAGCACAGCACCAGCTGAAGAGGTAAGAAACATGTTTCTTCTTGAAATCTTCAATTTTTTTTCCTTATTTTATTGTTTTATTTCTAAGGTTGGGACTGAACTCATTAAATTTTTTGTATATTCATGCTTTGGTGATGTAAGAACTTCTATTGCTTCTCCCATCTCAACTACTTTACTTTGGTACATTACTGCAACCATATCTGAAATATGTTTAACTACTGCGACATCGTGAGAAATAAAGAAATACGATAGATTAAATTCACTTTGAAGGTCTAGAAGTAGGTTTAAGATCTGTGCTTGCACTGAGACATCTAGGGCGGAGGTTGGTTCGTCAAGAACTAAAAGTTTTGGCCTTACAGAAAGAGCTCTTCCAATAGCTATTCTTTGCCTTTGTCCGCCTGAGAATTCATGGGGTAATCTATCAATGAATTGAGGCTCTAACCCAACCATCTCGCAAAGCTCAGAGGCTTTTATTCGTAATTCTTTATAAGTGGGAGTTTGTTCTGCTGTTAGAGGCTCTGTCATTATTTTCCAGACTGGCCACCTGGGATCAAGAGAAGATTGTGGATCTTGAAAAACAATCTGTATCTCTCTTCTTACTTCGGGCGGTTGGTCTTTAATATTTATCCCTTTATATTTAATCTCACCATTTGATAATTGGTTTAATCCTACAATACTATTTGCCAAAGAGGTCTTGCCACAGCCAGATTCACCGACCAATGAAAAAGTTTTTCCTTCTTCAAGAGATAGAGTTACTTGATCAACTGCTTTATGAAAAGAAATTGGGGCGCCAAATATATTATAATCCTTTGGATATTCTATTGAGCCATTAATTATTTCAAGAATTATCTCATGGCTGTTTATAGAAGATATAGTTTTATTTTCTGGTATTGATTCTTTTGCAGTTTCGGTCAGTGAGTCTTCTATAGTTGCAAGTCTACTTTTTGGTGTTTTTCCTTCTGGTAGGGAGTTTAATAAAGCTTTTGTATAAGGATGGGTTGCTGACCCAATTACTTGGTTTGTTTTACCCTCTTCGACAAATTCTCCTTTATACATTACATAAACTCTATCGCATAATTGCGCTACAACAGCTAAATCATGAGTAATTAATAGGACTGAGGTTTCAGTCTTCTTGGCTCTTTCTTTAAGGAGAGAAAGAATCTGTGCTTGTACTGTTACGTCAAGAGCGGTAGTTGGTTCGTCAGCGATAATAAGTTTAGGTGAGCATGAGAAAGCCATTGCAATCATTACTCTTTGGCGCATTCCTCCAGATAGCTCATGAGGGAAAGATTCATATACCCTGAAAGGGTCTGTTATTTTCATATCCCTTAGAAGGCCTATTGATATTTCTTCCGCTTCTTTTGGACTAATTTTTTTATGTCTAAACAAAATATCGTTTATTTGATCTTTAACCTTAAGGACAGGATTAAGGGCAGTCATAGGTTCTTGAAAAATCATTGAAATTTCTGCACCCCGAAGAACCTGGAGTTGTTCTTCAGTCATTTCTGTAACATTTTTATTCAAAACAGAAACTGAACCACTGGGTATGTTAATTTTTGTTTTGGGTAACAATTGTAATAAATTCATCGCAGTTACAGATTTCCCTGACCCTGATTCTCCAACTATACCTACAATTTCTCCTTTACTAATCTCAAGTGAGACACCTTTGAGGGCCATAAGATTTCCAGCTGGACTTAGAAATTCTAAACTTAGATTGTCAACTTCAACAACTGTTTGACTCATTTTATTGATCACCTATGTATCTAGAGTAACAAATTTATACATCTATACTTCTGCCTTTCTTTCTTGAAAGGCTAGCAATGCCATCCCCAACAAGATTCATTGTTACAACAGCTGTAACTATTGCACCTGCGGGGACAATTAACATCCATGGAGCTCTAATCATATATTGTCTACTCTCTGCTAACATATTACCCCATGTAGGTACTCCTAGAGGGGCACCTAAACCCAAGAAAGAAAGTGCACTTTCTGCAATTAAAAGACCCGCAAAATGAAAAGCAAATATAACAAATAAACTTGCTCTTACACCTGGTAAAACATGACCAAACATAATTGACCACCTGCTGACTCCAGCTAATCTAGCTGCCTGAACATACTCCCTTTGAAATAGACTTGATGCCTCTGCATAAACAACTCTCATATAAACAACCCATGATAATAAACCAAGGGTCATTACTAGAGTTGTAAATCCTTGTCCTACGACAACAACAACGCAAATTAAAATTACAAGTCCAGGGAATGATTGCAGAGTATAAACGAGTTGATTGATTATGATTCTCAACATACCAGGTTTTTCTGCTGCTAAAAGACCAAGGGTTGAGCCTATGAAAAGATTAAGTAAGTTGGCGGTCATTGCACATGCCATTGACCATTGAAGACCATCAACCATTCTAGACCATAAATCACGTCCTAGATGATCGCTTCCAAGAAAATAACCCTCAGAGCCAGGGGGAGTGAAACGTTTTAGAAGATCTCCTTGCATCGGGTCATGCGTCTGAATAAATTGTCCAAAGACGGCTATAAACGTTAGTATAGCAAAAAGAGTGAATGCAACAACTATTTCAGGATTCGCAACTTGACGGATTTTATCCCAATTAAAATTCTTGCTACCAAAGTCTCCTACAAGTCCTGCAAACACAGGGAGTTTGACATTAGACATAATTTAATTTCCTTTTGAACGGAGTCTTGGGTCTAAAAACTGGAAGCTTAGTTCTGTAATTGCATTTACAATAAAAACCAAAATTGCAATACAAAACGCCAGGGCTTGAACTACAGGAAAGTCAAGAGTTTGGGTTGACTCAATCAAAAGCCAACCAATTCCTGGCCAAGCAAAAATTGTTTCAGTAATAACTGCGCCTCCCATTAGAAATGCAAATTGTGTCCCAATGAGTGCTGCGGCACCTAAGAGAGCATTTGGAAGTGCATGTCTCCATAGTACTGATTTTCCAGATGCGCCCCCCGCTCTAGCAGTTCTGATATAGTCCTCTCGCATTGCTTCTGAAGTATTCGCAGCTACAACCCTTGTTAAGCTTGGCATTAAAAACCATGCAAGGCTACAGGATGGGAGAATCCAAGTTTTAGAGGGAATTGGTATAGGTATGCTTAAATTGGAAAATAAATTAATATATTCAATTGTTCCCCATTCCATCCCTAAAGATGGAAGAAGCCTTAGATTTACTGCAAAAACCTGAATAAATATAAGGGCTGTTACAAATCCAGGCACGCCCTGAAAAACAAATATAATACCTGAAACAGCTCTTCTGTCAGGTCTTTCAGGTTTAAAACCCAACCATGCTCCTAGTGGGATTGCAATTAATATAGAAATTAACATTGCTAATCCCGCAATTAATAGAGTCGCTGGGAGCATTGTAAGCACCTTACCCATTGCCGGTTCCCCGCTGGCAAGAGATCTTCCAAAGTCTCCTTGGAGAAGATTCAACATATAATTGAAATATTGAATTAAAAGAGGTTTATCTAGTCCATATTGTGCCCTAATAGCGGCCAATTGTTCTGGGCTAGCATCATTGCCAGCCAGAACAAGGGCAGGGTCACCAGCCAATCTCAACATGAAAAACAATAAAGTAGTTACCATAAATAACAACACTAATAATCTGGTTAATTGTTGAATAAATGGAATAAATGGTCCAATAAGGTTGGCTTTATTTAAAGATTTATCTATTTTATTATTGTTTACTTCACTAGCTGAACTCATGGCAAATTAGACCTATAATTGAAAAGTTGATTTATTGTATTAATCTTAATATATCTTAATACCCTAACGAGCATTAAAAGTTTAGTCTAACTATCCGTCATGAGGATAAAAATAAATATATTCGCTAATCTTTACATTCAAAGCATATTTATTTACTAAGTCCATAATCTTCAATTTTGATAATTTAAGCATTTTTGCTAATATTACATTATTCTAGATATTTTAGCTGTAAAGTTTAGGAATTTAACGATGGCGGTAAGAGTTGCTTTGAATGGTTTTGGAAGAATTGGAAGGATGGTGCTTAGGGCACTGCTAGAATCAAAGGCTCATGATATTGAAATAGTTGCAATTAATGACCTTGGTTCTGGAGAATCAAATGCTCATTTACTAAAATATGACTCAGTGCATGGAACTATTTCAGATGATATTTTGTTTTCTAATGACGAATTAACTGTTGGCAATAGAAAAATAAAAATAATGTCAATAAAAGATCCTAATTTATTGCCCTGGGGTGACTTAAATATTGATATTGTTGCCGAATGTACTGGAATCTTCTCGAATAGAGATAAGGCTGCAATACATCTTGCCTCGGGAGCAAAAAGAGTACTTGTTTCTGCTCCATCAAAGGGTGCTGATCTAACTGTAGTTTATGGTGTTAATCATGAAAAAATTTCTAATAACCATCTAATAGTTTCAAATGCATCTTGCACAACTAATTGTTTAGCGCCAGTTGCAGATATTTTAAATAAGTCTTTTGGTCTAAGTTATGGTTATATGACCACTATTCATGCTTTTACTGGGGACCAAAGTACAGTAGATACATTACATAAAGATTTGAGAAGAGCTAGAGCTGCATCCTTAAGTATGATACCTACCTCAACTGGAGCGGCTAAAGCAGTAGGAGAAGTTTTACCTGAGTTGGCAGGTAAATTAGATGGTTCTGCAATCAGGGTTCCAACACCTAACGTTTCAATGATTGATCTTAAATGTTTACTTGAAACAGATGTTACCGATGATGATGTCAATAATACTATGATTTCTGCCTCAGAAAACAAACTTTCAGGAATTTTAGCTGTAAATAAATTACCTTTAGTATCAGTTGATTTCAATCATAGTAGTTCAAGCTCTATATTTGACTGTACGCAGACTAAGATATTAGAGAATAGATTTTTAAGAATTGTTTCATGGTATGACAATGAATGGGGTTTTTCTAATAGAATGCTTGATACTATGAGCTTCATGGGTAAATTCATATAGTTTGCAATGATTAAGCTTAAGGAAATTAAGGACCTAGATCTTAGTGGAAAAAGAGTTATTCTGCGAGCAGATCTGAATGTACCTGTAGCTAGTGGAAAAATATTAGACTTAACTAGATTAAAAAAATTATCTTCCACAATAAGGACTTTGTCCAAAAAAAATGCAAGAGTAATAATCATCTCTCATTTTGGTCGTCCAGATGGAGAAAAAAATAAAGATTATTCTCTAAAAATTGTTGTTCCAGAACTCATCAATCTTCTAAAACAGGAAGTAAGGTTTTCAAGTGACTGCATAGGTGAACAAGCTGAAAACACTGTTAACTCTCTTGCTTCCTCAGAGGTGGCACTTTTAGAAAATCTTCGTTTCTATAAGGGTGAGGAAGCTAATGATCCAGAGTTTGCTCGTTCAATTGCTAAATTCGGTGATATTTATATTAATGATGCATTTTCAGTTTCGCATAGATCTCATGCATCTATTGAACAGTTACCAAAGCTTTTAGTTAATGCGGCGGGGCCTCAATTATTAAGAGAAATAAAAAATCTAGATAAACTATTTACTTCCAGATCTGGTTCAGTTGCAGCAGTAGTTGGTGGTTCTAAGGTTTCAACAAAAGTTTCTATTCTTAATAACTTAATTAAAAAGACTGATTTTATTATCATTGGTGGTGCTATGGCTAACTCATTTCTTTATGCAAATGGTCAAGAAATAGGTCATTCGATGTATCAAAAAGATTCTAAAGAGATTATTCGGCAGATTTATTCAAATGCAAAAAAAGAAAACTGCGAATTAGTTCTTCCTGTTGATGCAGTAATTGCAGATAGTTTACATAAGCCAAAAATTATAGAGGAGTGTCTTATTCGTGATATTCCAGAAAATAAAATGATACTTGATATAGGTGAAAAAAGTGTATCGAATTTTATTAATAAAGTTCAGTCTTGTGGGTCTGTCTTGTGGAATGGTCCTTTGGGTGCTTTTGAGACTCAACCTTTTGATAAAGGTACAACTACTTTTGCAAGGAAAATAGCAGAGTTAACTCAGGATAAAAAGATTATCTCTGTTGCTGGAGGGGGGGATACTACTCATGCACTTAATAAAGCGGGAGTAATGTCAAAATTTAGTTATGTCTCTAGTGCAGGTGGTGCTTTTCTTGAGTGGATAGAAGGTAAAGATCTTCCAGGGATTACTGTTCTAGATAGATCTTAGGGTGAAGAATTATAAAATTTACTCACTCAGATTTTTTTTTTCAATTCTTCCCATTGCAAGAAATTTTTCTCTTCTTCTTGCTCTTAATTGCCCACCCTCAACTTTAATAAGTTCTTTAAGATTTTTATCAATTTTCTCTGTAACTTTTTTAAATACTTCTTCTTTACTTCTGTGAGCACCGCCGACAGGTTCTTGTATTATATCATCTATAAGGCCGAGCTTTTTTAAATCCTGGGCAGTAAGTTTTAATGACTCGGCAGCAGTCTTTGATTTATCGCCGTCTCTCCATAAGATCGATGCACAACCTTCAGGAGAAATAACTGAGAAAATTGAATGCTCAAGCATTAATATTTTATTAGCACTTGAAATTGCAATTGCACCACCTGAGCCTCCTTCTCCAATAATTATGCTTATGAGTGGTACTCTAATATTCAAGCAGGTTTCAATTGATCGAGCAATTGCTTCAGACTGACCTCTTTCTTCTGCACCAACACCGGGATAAGCTCCTGCAGTGTCTACAAAAGTAATAACTGGGATACCAAAATGGTCAGCCATTTTCATTAGCCTTTGGGCTTTTCGATAGCCTTCAGGCTTAGCCATGCCAAAATTATGTTTTAATCTCGTTTCTGTATCATGTCCCTTTTCTTGGCCAATTATCATTACAGAGCGCCCTTTAAACCTCGCAAGGCCTCCTAAAATAGCTTTATCGTCAGAAAAGCCTCTGTCTCCAGATAAGATAATAAATTCAGTAAATATTGAGTTAGCGTAGTCTAAAAAATGCGGTCGATCAGGGTGTCTTGCAACAAGAGTTTTTTGCCAGGGATTTAAATTCTGATAAGTTACCTTCAAATCTCTAGTGGCTTTTGATTGAAGCTTTAATATTTCATCAGTAATACTTGTTCCAGCAACTTCACTTACGTGACGAAGTTCAGCTATTCTTCCCTCTAGCTCTGCAATTGGTTTTTCGAATTCAAGAAAATGCATATTTGTTGAACGCCATTATATTTATAAGAAATTTTAAAAACTCAAATAAAGCCTTAAATAAAGTAATGAGTATACTTAATTATATTATCAAGTTGACTAACCATAAAAATAATGGCTAATTATAACAAAAAATTAAGAAAATGGAAGACTTTGCGTTTTTTTCGACTAAAAACTATTTACGAAGTTATTTTATTCTTAATTTGATACCTTAGCTGCAATTGTGTATTTATAAAGTAATGTTTCCATAGTTTCTGTCTGTTGAGAACCGGCTGAATAATAGGACAAATCTTTTATGAAAACTAAATCTACCTTTCGATTGATACTATTTTTTGTTGCAGTAACTATAACAACTTTCTGGATTGTGCTTAGTGGCGCATATCTAGCACGCCTTGGTTGGAATGGTATACTTTCCTTAGAGCCTACTTCTCTTTCTATGATATTGATTGCATTATCATCACCTCCTTTAATTTTTTGGCTCATTTTGGCCTTTTTAACTCAACAAAACGAAATTAACAGTTTTCGAGAAATTACACTTGATTTAGTAAATATAATGCATAGGCAATTTGAACAATCTGAAGCAAGTGTAAAGATTATGCTTGAGCTTTCCTCATCCTCAAGAAGGCAATTTGTAAAAGACGGACTTTTATTGATTTTGAATGATTTGTCTTCAAATGTTGCAATTATTGGTGATAGAACAGGCGTTTTAACAGGTGATAGCTTAGATTTGGCCTGGGCCAAGTATGGAGCAGGAGATATTTGGGCACTAATGCGACCATTTATTGACAGATCATCTATGGAAGAGGGGTTTGATATACAGTTAAAAAATGCCATTCTTTCCGACAGGCCCTCCATGGTTGCAGCGGCTTCATTTGTTCGAAGAGCAGACTCAATTTTTGCTGATAATATAATAACTACACCTGAGCAAAAGATATTATTTGATCTTTTGCAGGAGGGTCCTTTAGAAAAACTAAAATTATTGTTGATGATTGAGTTAGAAGACACAGAGATAGATGGGGATATTGTAAATAATGAGATTAATAAAGAAATTACCGCAGATAAGCTAATTGATGAAGAGCAGGTGTTAGAAGGTTTTTCATCTGCCCAAAGGGTTTCTAGCTCTCAAACAAACTTATTTCCTGATACAGCCAAAAATTAATTTTGTTTGCTTGACAAAAGCTAACAAGTCGAGTTAAAGGACAAGCAATAATTTTATTTATATATAATAATTTCAATAGTTTTACAGGAGTCTTAATTGTCTAGAAGATGCGAAATTAGTGGTAAAGGTGTAATGACGGGTAATAATGTAAGTCACGCACATAATAAGACTAGGAGACGTTTTTTACCTAACTTGCAGGTTGTTACACTGATGAGCGAAGAATTGGATAAAATGTTTAAGTTAAGAGTTGCTACTAGCACGATAAGAACTATTGAAAAGAATGGAGGATTAGATGGTTTTCTCCTATCCGCCAAGGATAAAAATTTAACAGATAATGCTATAAAAATTAAAAAAGCTATCAAAAAATCTAAGGATTCATAATTTATATTTTACTATTTTCCTTCATCAAATAGTTCTGTTAACTGATTCATTACAGTCCCCCCTAGTTCTTCCATGTCCATTAGAGTAACTGCTCTCTTGTAATATCTTGTAACATCGTGTCCTATTCCAATAGCAAGTAGCTGGATATCACTTTGATTTTCAATTAGATTTATTATTTCTCTTAGGTGTTTTTCAAGATAATTCCCTGGATTAACAGATAGAGTTGAATCATCAACTGGAGCGCCATCAGAAATAACCATCATTATTTTTCTAGACTCTTTTCTATTTATTAATCGTTGGTAACTCCATGCAAGTGCTTCACCATCTATATTTTCCTTTAAGATTCCTTCTCTAAGCATTAAGCCTAGATTTTTTCTTGTTCTTCTCCAGGGAACATCAGCGGGTTTATAAATAATATGCCTGAGATCATTAAGTCTTCCAGGGTTTTTTGGTTTTCCTTCATCAACCCATTTTTTTTGCGAAAGCCCACCTTTCCATTGTTTTGTTGTAAAACCTAAAATTTCAACCTTTACTCCACACCTCTCTAATGTTCTTGCCAAAATATCAGCAGTCATTGCTGCTAAACTTATAGGTCGACCTCTCATCGAGCCAGAATTATCGATTATTAAACTTACAATCGTGTCCTTAAATTCAATTTCTTTTTCTTTTTTATATGATAATGGATTTAGTGGATTTGCAATTATTCTTGCTAGTTGACTAGTATCAATTATACCCTCTTCTAAATTGAATTCCCATGACCTTGTTTGTTGTGCCATGAGTTTTCTCTGTAATCGATTGGCTAGCTTAGTAATAACCCCTTGTAGGTTATAAAGTTGCCTATCAAGTTGTGCTCGGAGTCTACTTAACTCGTCATGATCACATAACTTATCAGCGTATTCTATTTGGTCAAATTGCTTCGTAAAAATATTATATTTCCATATATCCTGATCAATATTTTTAGGTACTGAAGCATTTCTATTTTGCTCATTATGATCTTCACTAGAATCTGACGGAGATAGGTTTTGTTCCTCATCATCTGAGGCTAGATCAACATTTTCTTGCTCATCATTATCTGTTATTTCCAGTTCTGTAGATTGAGTCCCAAAGCTTTTCTGGTCATTATTTTGATCATTTGAGTTTTCTTGATCATAGTTATCGTCTATTTCATTGTTTTGATTATCTGATTGGCTTTTTCTTCCACCGTCATTTTTTTCTAAATTGAGCTTGTCAATTACTTCCCTCAGAATTTTTGAATACTCAGTTTGATTATTGATATTATCTTTTAGCTTATTGATATATGTATCAATTTTCTCTCCGTATTCTCTCTCTGAAATTTCTTTTATATGTTTCCCAGTTGGTCCTAGCTCAACTTTGTTGAACCTAGAGTGAATTAATACACTTAAGGAATCTGGTAATTGAATTTGTGAAATACTTTTTGCCGTCCCATACCCTTCTAAGAGTAGTTTTTGTTCAAGTGCCTTTGATAGATTAGTTGATACGCCAGAGTATGATTCAGCCCCCAGCGTTTCAATTCTTGACTCCTCCATCGAGTTGTATGCATCGATGGCATCTTTACTCTGTGGAATCCTTTCTTTGTGAATTTTATTATTATGATATCTGATCTTTAAAGCTTCAAGATCTGCAGCGCCTCTAATTCGAACAAGGCTCTCACTTGTTAATTTAGCAGGTAAAATTGGTAACTCTGCTTTTGATTGTATTTCGTGATTAGGTTGGAGGCTTTTTTTTGAACTAAAAGAAACTATTATTTTGGGGTTTTGAGAAAGCGCACGGACTGTTGCAATTGTCGCTGTTTTAAATTCTTCCACAGATCGTAATTTTAATTTTTCTTTCTTCATATCAGTCTTCTATTTTATCAAATCCTTCACTTTTTGATGAGAAGCATCTTTGGAAATATTCCTCTACAATTGACTTTTCTGTCTCGTCACATTTATTTAAAAATGTAAGTCTGAAGGCTAGTTCAATATCACCAAATATCTCTGTATTTTCTGCCCAAGTAATAACTGTTCTCGGTGACATGACTGTAGATATATCTCCTGCAATAAAGCCTTTTCGGGATAATTCTGCAACTTTAACCATTGATGAGGCGAGCTCTTTTCCCTTTTTATTATTCAACTTTGGAACTTTGAGTTGTATAATTTTAATTTCGCTTTCTTCATCTAGGTAGTTAAGAGAAGAAACAATACTCCATCTGTCCATTTGACCCTGGTTAATTTGTTGGGTTCCGTGATATAGACCTGTGGTGTCACCTAAACCAACAGTATTTGCAGTTGAAAATAATCTGAAAGCTGGGTGAGGAGAGATCACTTTATTTTGATCTAATAATGTCATCTTTCCTTCTGATTCAAGTATACGTTGTATAATAAACATTACATCGGGTCTTCCAGCATCATATTCATCAAACACTAATGCAATATTATTTTGAAATGCCCATGGTAAAATACCTTCTTGAAATTCTGTGACTTGGAGATCATCACGAATAACAATTGCATCTTTACCAATTAAATCAATTCTGCTTATGTGGCTATCTAGATTAATTCTTATGCATGGCCAGTTAAGTCTAGCAGCAACTTGTTCTATATGAGTTGATTTCCCAGTACCATGATATCCTTGTATCATGACCCTTCTATTATGGGCAAAGCCAGCTAATATAGCCAGAGTTGTATCAGGATCAAATAGATAATTCTTATCTATATCTGGAACATGATCTGAGGGTTCTTTGTAAGCAGGAACAGATAACTTTGAGTTGAAACCAAAAAGTTTAGAGATTGCTGCTTGGGTGTCTGGCAAATTATTATAATCATTATTGGTTTTAGCCATAAGAAAATCACTTTCTAAAATATATTTTTATTGTTGTTTGTTAGATAAAATCAGAAAACTGTTATTCTAAAATATTTTATACAATTCCTTTGGTCCATCCGCCATCGGCAGTAATACAGGTTCCTGTCATATTTGCGGCTGCATTTGATGCTAAAAAAATTACTATTTTTGCAATATCTTCAGGGTTAGCAAGTTTGTTTAATGGTATATCTTTTATAAAATCATTTTCTATATCCTCAATTTTTCTTTTTGTGTCTTTGCTTAATTTTTCCATTAAAGTGATCCATCTTTCAGTTTTTGTTGGTCCAGGGTTTATTGCATTCACAACAATACCATGTGGGGCAAGTTCCTCGCCTAGTCCCTTATTAATCGTCAATAATGCGGCGTTTGCAGAAGAGCCCGGAAGAAGTCTAGGAGAGGGCTGTTTGCCAGTATTCCCAATAATGTTCACTATGCGACCGCTTTTATGTTTAATCATATCAGGAAGAACGGCTTTGATCATTTTTATTGTTCCTAAAACTTTTAATTCGAAGCTTTCCTCCCAAATATGATCGTCTATTTCCCAAAAAATTCCCCCTTGTGAGGCTCCTGCAGAATTAACAAGAATATCAACCTTAGAAAATGAAGCAATTGACATTTGGTTTATAAGTTTACAGTTTTTAAAATCTTTAATATCTGTTGCTATTGATAGTGTTTTAACTTGATATTGAGACGATATTTTTTCCTCAAGTTGTTGTAATTTTTCTTTATTTCTTGCTACTAAGACAATGTTACATCCTTCTTTAGCAAGCTCTATCGCCGTTGATGCTCCGATGCCTTTACTAGCACCTGCAACTATTGCAGTTTTATGTTTAAGATTTAATTCCATAATTTATCAATATATTTTATGTTTCAAATAAATTTTTAGATAATTCTATAATTAACGCAATTTTATTCTCATGTTAATCAAAATTAGGCTTTAAAAAATGAGTATTATTTATAAGGTAATTGAGGAAAAAATAATTAACAAATTAAAACCAGACGTATTAATTATTTCTGATGTATCCCATTTGCATAAGGGCCATAAAGGTGTTTTAGGAATGGATTTAGATGAAACACATTTTGATATTAAGATTGTATCAGATATTTTCATTAATAAAAGTAGAATTGAAAGGCAGCGGATTATTTATAAATTATTAAAAAAGGAATTAGATGAAAGAATCCATGCTTTATCACTTGATCTGTCAACTGTTAGAGAGGATGAATCAAAGAAAAACTAAGGATGTTTCAAAGTATCATCTAATTCTCGTTTTACTATCTCACCGTCAGCTGACCATGCGTGACAGGAGTTAATTATAGGAATTTTTTTTATAGAACCAGCTTTTATTCCTTCTCTTATTTTTTTTGATCGTTGGCCAAATAATGTTTGAAAAGCAGTGGTTGCAATTGGCTTTAGTAATTCTACTAGGTGTGTGCAACCATTTACTCCTCCGAGTAATTCATTGACTTTACTAGAAAAACCGTGTGTTATTTTAACTCCTACTAATTTTCTAAAACTTGGAGTAATTTTATTGCATAAATTAAACGGGCTAAAGTCTGTTACTGCAATACATTCCTTTATTATCATACTATCATTAATAGTAACCCTTAATCCCATCCCATGAAGAGGCTCTCCAGCCTTAATTTTATTCCTGTCTTTATTGTTAAATTCATATGTTTTAATATCTGTTAACCACCCATCAATTTCCCAGAGACCGTCAGATCTTTTATATCCTTTACATTGAATATTCCTGACGTGAAGTAATTCTCTATCAATATCATTTTTTGGTAATGGCATTTTTTATAAACCTTTTTATATTATTTCAATTATCTATTAACTTCTCATTTTTGATTTTTTTTGGAGGAGTAGCTCTTAACTGAATTATCTGATTTCTATGTTTACGTAATATTTCAAATCTAAAATTATGAAAAGTAAATTTTTGCCCAGGCGATGGTATGGATCGAGATTCAGCTATAATTAATCCTGCTATTGTAGAGGCTTCTTCATCAGGAAGGTTCCATTCAAACTCTCGATTTAAGTCTCTGATAGTAACAGATCCATTAATTAAATAACTTCCATTTTTTTGTGGTTTTACACCAATAATTGGAATATCAGTTTCGTCAGCAATATCTCCAACGATTTCTTCTAGAATATCTTCTAATGTGACAACACCCTGGAGATCCCCGTATTCATCAACTACGATTGCAAAATGTTCATGGCGGTTTCTAAAGGCATTGAGTTGGTCAAGAAGCTTAGTCGTTTCTGGAATAAACCAAGGTTCAGAAGTTACATCCAATATATTTGTAATTTTAATTTCATTATTAGAGGGCTCTAATGCTCTTAGTATGGATTTTGAGTGAATTACTCCTACTATATTATCCTGCCTTTCCCTCCAGATTGGTATCCTTGTGAATTGGCTGTTGACTATTTCAGAAATAATCTTAAAGGGCTCAAGATCTGCATTCAGAGTTACAAGGTTTTTACGATGCGTCATTATTTCTCCTACTTCGACATCAGCTAAATCTAGTACACTTTTCAACATTGCTCGTTCATCTTTAACATTAGCTTGCGAAGCATGGAGTTCAATTGCTCCTTTTAATTCAGAGAGGGTCTGACTTGTATTTAGGTTATGTTCTAATTTAATTTTAAATATATTTAAGAAAAACCTAACTATACCTTGAATAACTATGTTTATAGGCCTGCAAATATATGTAAGAGGTTGCATTATTGGAGCTACAACAAGAGCTAACTGATTTGAGTTCATCAAAGCATATGTTTTTGGCAAAATTTCTGAAAAAATTAGCACAAGAAGAGTCATAACAACTGTTGCGTAGACTATACCTGCTTCGCCAAAAGATTGAATCATTAAGCTTGTAGCAAGGGCAGAGGCAAGGATATTTACAAGATTATTTCCTAGTAAGATTGTACCAATTAATCTCTCTTTTCTTTTAAGTAGACGGTTTACAATACGCGCACGCTTATCTCCATCAGATTCTTTTTGTAGCATTAATGACTTTGAGGTTGCAGTTAATGCTGTTTCTGAGCCAGAAAAAAATGCTGATAAAAGAAGAAGCATAAGGACAAAAATGCCTGTTAGCATCATATACTGAAGACTCCTATAATGTTTAAAATGTTTTATTAATAGACTCTAAACTTTCTCTAAGCTTACCCAGTTCTACATCTTGAGTTAAAAATGCTTTACCAATTCCTCTCACTAGCACAAAAGTAATTTTATTATTTTTAACTTTTTTATCTTTACTCATATTATCGATAATATTATCAATTTTCATATTTTTACTTATTGAGCTTGGCATTCTTAAATTTACTTTTTTAAAGTGATTAGCGATTCTTTTAACATCATTAGTTGAGCAATACCCAAGATTGTTAGATAAAGTGAACGCAAGGATTATCCCAATTGAAACCGCTTCTCCATGGAGAAGCTCGTCGGAATAATTTAATTCATTTTCTAGAGCATGTGCGAATGTATGTCCTAAGTTAAGCAGGGCTCTTTCTCCAGACTCTTTTTCATCTTTTTTTACAATCTCTGCCTTACTAATGCAGCTGGTTTTTACAGCTTGATTAAGATACTTACTATCACCCTGAATAACTAGATGGCCGTTTTTTTCAAGCCAACACCAAAATTCGAAATTATTTATTAGCCCATACTTGCATATTTCAGAGTACCCAGCCAGCACCTGTCTTTTTGGAAGTGTTTCAATTGTATTAGAGTCTGATATTACTGCTTTTGGTTGAAAGAAAGTCCCAATAAGATTTTTTCCTTGAGGCGTATTAATTCCAGTTTTTCCACCAACTGAACTATCAACTTGGGAGAGAAGAGTAGTTGGTATTTGAATAAAGTCTATTCCTCTAAGAGTTATTGATGCTACAAAGCCTGTTAGATCGCCTATTACACCTCCACCTAATCCAATTAACATACTTGATCTTTCTATATTATTCTCTAGTAGCCAATTGCAAATACGATTCGCACTTTGGAAGCTTTTTGTTTTCTCTCCAGCATCAATAACTATAGATTTATAAACTATATTATGTTTTTTTAATGAGTTTTCTAATTTATGTAAATATAGGTTAGAAACATTTGTATCAGAAATAATGAAAACTTTTCTGTTAGAGAGGGAAGCAGATAATATTTCTGCAGTGTTTTCAATTAGTGCATTACCAATATATATTGGATAGTTGGTATGGTCTAAGTTGACATTTATGGTTACGCTCATAACATTCCTCTATCACTAACTTGATGAGATTTCTCATGTTTTGAGTAATACTTCTTAACAGCTTCTATCACTTTATTAGATGTTATTTTTTTTTTGTTTGAATTAGTAATTATAGTTATATTTGCTTCTTGGTAAATTGGGTGTCTTAATTCCATCAATTCAGCTAAAACCTCTTCTGGTTTCTTAACATTCAAAAGTGGACGGGTTCTCCTTCCTTTAGTTCTTTGTATTAGTGTTTCTAGGTTTGCTTTTAACCATATCGATATAGCATTTTTTTGTATTAATTCTCTAGTTTTAGAGTTTATAAAAGCACCGCCCCCAGTAGCTATTACACATGAGGTTTGTTTTATAAGTCTTGAAATAACCCGCCTTTCACAATTTCTAAATGCCGCTTCTCCATATTTCTCAAATATTTCCCTAATACTACAATCTGCCGCTAACTCGATTTCATTATCTGCATCAAAGAAATGTAAGTCTAATTTCTTAGCAACAAGCCTACCTACCGAGCTTTTCCCGGCACCCATAAGACCAACTAAAACTATAGGCTTGGTTGATGGGATGCAGTTTTCCTTCAAGGTCTTTTTCTTATTGTTAGTTGATATTAGCATTCTTAAAATAATGTAAAGTGTTATCTTGAGTAAAGTTTAGGCTTATAATATTAATAATTTGATTGTATTTTTATTGTTAGTTATACAATATCATATTTCGTATAGGCTGTCGTGTGTTCAATTAGTAATTAGGTAATAAAGATATGATGAAACCCTTATTTATTATAATATCTATTTTATTTATTGGCAGTATTTTTGCCCTTGCTTCATGGGATATCCCTGCACCAGAAGCAACACGTGAGAAAATTATCCCAAACGATAGGTTTAGATAACCTCATAATTAAGGTTTAACGAAAATGCAATTTCGTCTGCTATTACCACTCTTTTTGATTACTTTCATAAACGCTGAGTTACAATCTGAAGAATTAGAGGAGACTAATAATAATCTTATTGAATTAACCACAGAAAATTCCAGCTCTCCACTCTTATTGATACCTGAAGTCAATGTTGAAACAAATCTGAATGAAAATGATTTAAATATTGTTGATAGTTCAATACAGGTACAAAAACTTGAGGCAATAAGTCCAGATTCTATAGGTTTAATTGATCAGGGTACTGGCGGTTTGACTTCAGCTTTTTGGTCAGAAACGCCTAAAGAACTTGTTACAGTTTTGTTTCCAAAGTTACCGACGTTAATTAAGAACAAAACTGTAAGAGATTTAATGAATATTTTACTCTTATCAGTAGCAACTCCCCCTCAATCAAACCCAGCATTAGACGTTTTAGTTGATATGGAAGAAATTGTTCCAATATCAAGGGGCTTTAAGCCAACAGAAGATACTTCTAATAATTTATCTAATCAAGAAGTAGAGAATGATTTTGAATATCTTCATAGTAGATTGTTACAACTATCCAAGATGGGACAATGGGATATAATTAAGAAGTTTGAAGAGCTTATACCCCAAGCATATTTTACTGAGAATATCTCAATTTTGATGAATGACTTAGCATTAGTTTATGCTGACTACGAGACTGCGTGTGATAACTCAGCATCAAAATTAGAGACTTCCAAAAACTCTTATTGGCAAAAGGTTTTTGCATTTTGCCAGTTACTCGATGGTAATATTTCAGGTGCTTTTCTCAATATTGATCTTCTTAGGGAGATAGGCATAGAAGATAAAGCATTTTTTTGGGTTGCTGAACTCATGTCAGGAAATCGGCCAATAACACCTAGTGGTTTGAAATCTCTTTCACCCCTTCAGTTGTCCATGTTAAAAAGCGCTGGAAGGCCTTTCCCAGAACAATTTACTAATAATGGAGACCCAACTTTGTTGAAGGTATTGGCATCTTCAGAACCGTTATATAATGAACCTGGTGTGAATGACCCATTTAATACTAATATTAGAGAGGCAGTTGAACTTAGAATAGAAGCAGCGGAACGTGCTTTAGAGTTAGGCATAATAAAACCAGATTATTTAAGAGATTTATATCGTAATGCTGAGAAAGATATAGAAAATATTATTCTAAGATCTGCTGCCCTAAGTTTAGAAACTGATACAGAGCAACACTATGATAATAATGAGGTTCCTGAAGTTGAGGTAGATGAGGTTCCTGAAGTTGAGGTAGATGAGGTTCCTGAAGTTGAGGTAGATAAGGTCCTTGATCAAGTTCCGGGTATAGATCAATTAGATAATATGAGTTTTTCATTGCCTTTAGAACGTGCAGCTTTATTTAGATTAGCTGAAGAACAAGAAATCCCTACTGCAAAGGCAGAGGTAATATCTCGGGTAATAAATATATCAAGACAAAATAGGACAAAAGGAATCCCGAGCATTGGCAGTGTTGGTCAAATTTATTCGTCTCTAATAGTCAATATGGAGCCAACTAGTGAGCTAGTTTGGTTTGCAGGAAATGCAGTTAGGGCATTAATTGCTGCTGGTTTAACTGATGATGCAATTGAATGGATAAATCTTTCTAGGTCATACTCAAGAACAAGTATAGAGGCATCTGAAGTTTCAGTTGCTCTTTGGCCAATTGAGAGGCAGCTACAGCCAAGACTATCTAATGTTATAACTCCAATAAGACTTAAAAGATGGTCTGATTCAAGACCAAAAAGCTCATTGGGTGAGGACAAGATATTTCTTTTGTCAACCCTCACAGCTCTTGGGGATATTATTTCTCAGTCAGAATGGATGGATGTGATGGGAAGAAGAACAAAGAAATCAACCTCTATCCCAGAAGCACAAATATGGGAAGGTTTGAAGTTAGCTTCAAAACAAAAAAGGGTTGGGGAGACTGTTTTATTTTCAATTTTATCATTATCAAATCTAGATTTAATTAATGTATCTCCAATTGTATTATCAAAGGTAATAGAATCTCTTATTGAAGTAGGTTTAGAGAAACAGGCAAGGAATCTATCGATTGAAGCAATGATATTAAGGGGCATATAGATATATAGAATAGGCTTGTAAATATAAGAGGTAAAAGTTGAATAGGTATGTAGATTTATTTTTTGAAATGATGCAAGTAGAAAGAGGTGCATCAGAAAATACTTTAAGGTCTTACTTTCGTGATTTATCAGACTTTATTCGTTTTCAAGAATTAGAGATAGAAAAAACAGAAGCTATGCATATAAACAAATATATAGAAAATTTAAGATCCAAAGGGATGCAATCATCAACTATTAACCGAAGACTATCTTCTTTAAGACAATTTTTTCAGTTTTTAAATAAAGAAAGCTTTAGGAAAGATGATCCTACTATAAATATCACCATTTCATTGAGACACAAGAAGCTTCCTAAATACCTAACAGAAAGTGAAGTAAAGGATATTTTGGATACTTCAAAGGAAGATAAAACTCCACAGGGGTTTAGGACACGCGCTATTGCTGAATTATTGTACTGTTCTGGCTTAAGAGTTTCTGAGTTAGTTTCCTTACCCTTATCTTCAATAAATAAAGATAGGCCAGTTTTGATTGTTATTGGTAAGTCAAAAAAAGAAAGAATGGTTCCAATTGGAATTCCTGCAAAGAAGGCTTTGATTGACTATATCGGAGTTAGAAATTTGTTTATTCCCTCATCGGCTAATAAATCACCTTGGCTTTTCCCAGCCAGAGGTAAAAATGGCTATCTAACAAGAAATAGTGTTTCGTTAATTTTAAAAAAACTAGCAGAAATGTCTGGTATTTCATCAGCTAGAATTTCCCCCCACATATTGAGGCATTCATTTGCATCTCATTTATTATCTAATGGTGCTGATTTGAGAACTTTACAACAAATGCTTGGTCATGCAGATATATCTACGACTCAGATTTATACTCATATATTGTCTGATAAATTAAAGGAGACCCTAGAGAGAAATCACCCACTTTCAATGACGTAAATAAAAATTTTACAATTTAATATTACAAGGATTGTCCTTGTGGTATTAAGAGATAGAATAATAAATTTACAATTAAGGAAAAAGTTTGTTTTTAAATAAAATACAGAATTGCAGGACTTTGGTATTAAATGCTGACTTTCAGCCTCTCAGTTATTTCCCTTTATCTTTGTGGGATTGGCAGGAGTCTATTAAGGCTGTTTTCCTTAATAAGGTTAATGTTGTATCAGAGTATGACTTTGTTGCTAGGTCTCCTAATGCCAGAATTACAATTCCTAGTGTTGTTGCTTTAA
>NZGX01000063.1 GCA_002691085.1 Rhodospirillaceae bacterium
TCACCTAAAATAAATGATGAAGAAGTATTGATTAAAGTAGAGTCTGCTGGTCTAAATTTCCCGGATATTTTATGTATTCGTGGAGATTACCAAATAAAACCTGAACTACCCTTTGTTCCAGGGGGAGAAGGTGCTGGTATTATTGAGTCAGTCGGTAAAAATGTTAAGAATCTCTCAATTGGAGACAAAGTTATTTTCACTGGCTTGGTTGGTGCATATGCTGAATATAATAAGGTAAATCAGCATGCAGTAATAAAGATGCCAGACATAATGACTTTTGAAGATGGTGGAGGATTCAGTATTGCCTATGCAACAACCTATTATGCACTCAATCAGAAAGCTAAACTAAAGAAGGAAGAGATACTTTTAGTTCTTGGTGCAGCAGGCGGTGTTGGATTGGCTGCAGTAGAGATAGGCAAAGCAATGGGAGCAAAAGTTATAGCGGTAGCATCAACTCAAGAAAAGCTTAATATTGCTAAGAATCATGGCGCTGATAAATTGATAAATTATGTTAAAGATGATTTAAAAAGTTCCGTTAAAGAAATCACAAGCAAAAATGGAGCGGATGTTATTTATGACCCCGTCGGTGGAAGTGTATCTGAGCAAGCATTTAGATCAATCGCCTGGGAGGGTCGGCATTTGGTAATTGGTTTTGCTGGAGGTGAAATTCATAAATTACCACTAAACCTGCCTCTTTTAAAAGGTGCAAGTGTTGTCGGCGTTTATTGGGGTGCATGGGCATTAAGAAATATATCGGAAAATCACAAAAATATGTCAGAGCTATTTACTCTTTATAAAGATAAAAAAATAAGACCACATATTGGAGGAACTTTCAGATTAAACAATTTTAAAGAAGCCTTCAGCTTGCTTACAAAAAGACAGGCAATTGGAAAAATTATAATAAAACCTTAACGCAGGAAAATTTAAGATGGATTTCACAATCTCTACAAAGGCAAGTAACATCCTTGAAGAAATAAAATCATTAATTCACAATGAAATTATTCCAAGTGAGAGTGAATATTTTAACGAAACAAAAAAACAAAATTATTCTCAACGATTTATAATAACACCCAGACAGGCAGAATTACTTGAGGAATTAAAAGATAAAGCCAGAAAGAAGAATTTATGGAACTTATGGCTGACTAACAGCACTAAAGGACAAGGTATCAATACTGTTGACTATGCCTATTTAGCTGAAGAGATGGGTTGGTCTTATCTTGCGCCAGAAGTATTTAACTGCTCTGCCCCAGATACAGGTAATATGGAAGTTCTAGAAAGATATGGAAGTGAAAAACACAAAGAAAAATGGCTAAAACCTCTATTAGATGGAAAGATAAGATCCGCATACCTTATGACAGAACCAGATGTTTCATCTTCAGACGCGACAAATATATCCTTTAGGGCAGAATTAGATGGAAATGAATGGGTTCTAAATGGAGAAAAATATTGGGCTTCAGGCGCCGGAGACCCAAGATGTAAACTTTATATCTTAATGGCATGCACTGAAGATAGTACAAAGCCAAGACATCAAAGACATTCACAATTTGCCATTGATCCAGACATAAAAGGAATCAATATCATTAGACCTATGGAAGTTTTTGGACATGATGACGCACCCCATGGACACATGCATATAAAATTTGAAAATGTGAAAGTACCAAAAGACTCTCTTATTTTTGGCAGAGGGAGAGGATTTGAAATAGCTCAAGGACGTCTCGGACCGGGACGAATACATCACTGTATGAGAGCAATAGGTCAAGCAGAATATGCTTTAAAACTTTTATGTAAAAGGGCTGTTTCTAGAACTGCATTTGGGCAACCATTGGCTAAACTTGGGGCTAATAAAGATATTATTGCTGAAAGAAGGATTGCAATTGAACAGGCCAGGTTATTATGTTTAAAAGCTGCGTGGATGATGGATAATGGACCTATCAAAGAGGCATCTGTGTGGATATCCAAAATTAAAGTTATTGCTCCTCGCGTTGCATTAGAAACTGTTGATGAAGCAATGCAAATCTATGGTGGAACAGGAATATCGCAAGACACACCACTTGCAAAGATGTGGCTTGGTCTCAGAACACTTAGATTTGCAGATGGTCCTGACGCAGTTCATAGAATGGTTATAGCAAGACAGGAGCTAAAAAAATCTTCAAACGAAAAATAATATATCGAAGGATTCATATATGATAAATCAAAAAGATCTTGATAACTTTAGAATAAACACACGCGAATGGTTAGTAGAAAATTGTCCAGATAGTATGAGAAAATCTTCTGATAGTGATGAAGATAAATGTTGGGGCGGAAAAAAATGGAAATTCACTACTCAAGATCAAAAGCTTTGGTTTGAAAGAATGTCAGATAAAGGTTGGACAGTTCCTGATTGGCCAAAAGAATATGGTGGGGGAGGATTAACAAGTGAAGAACATATAATTCTTCAAGAAGAATTACTTAATATAAATGCAAAACCCCCATTAGAATCATTTGGTATCTGGATGCTCGGACCAGCTCTGNTAAAATATGGTACAGAAAAACAAAAATTAAAACATCTACCTGACATAGCTAAAGGAAGAATTCGTTGGGCACANGGNTATTCTGANCCTAATTCAGGATCTGATCTNGCATCAGTAATGACTAAATGTGAAGACAAGGGAGANTTTTATGAAATTAATGGTCANAAAGTCTGGACTTCATATGCNGATGAGGCTGATTGGATTTTTGCATTAGTANGAACAAATACTGANGGACCAAANCATAAAGGCATAAGTTTTATTCTTATAGATATGGATCAGCCTGGAGTTTCAACCAAACCTATAAAATTAATTTCTGGAAAATCTCCTTTTTGTGAAACTTTCTTTGAAAATGCCCGCGCAGAAAAAAACAATTTAATTGGTGAATTAAATGCAGGATGGGAAATAGCTAAATATCTTTTAACACACGAAAGAGAGATGATTGGGGGATGGGGTATCGANATGTCTAAGCCAATAAATGGTATTGCAATAAAAAGTTTTGGGTTAGATGAGAATAAAAAATTATCCGATCCAATTCTCAGAACAGACATAGCNCGGACAGAAATTGACGGTATAGCCTTCGGTGCAAAAATGGAAGATGTTCAGGAGAGTAGCAAGTCAGGTCAAAGTATAGGCGCTCTCTCATCAATGCTTAAATACTATGGAACAGAATTAAACAAAAAAAGACTAGAGCTTTTGATAGACTCTTATGGATATGAAGGGCTTGATTGGGACTCTGAAGACGACGTTGCCAGAAAATGGCTACGTACAAAAGCAAATTCCATAGAAGGTGGAACTTCAGAAATTCAGCTNAACATAATTTCTAAACAGATTCTAAANCTACCCAATAATTAAAAATTAATTGAATANATTCAGGTTTAATATGAAAAATATAGAAAATGAAGAACTAGCCATTCTCAGAGACAGTGTCAGAAACTTTTTAACTACTAATGCCCCAGTTGATCAACTCAGAAGAATAAGAGATGAGAATAATCCAGATAATTTTTGCAGAAAAACTTGGCAATCAATGGCAGACTTAGGTCTTTTAGGGGTTTTAATTCCAGAGGAATTTAATGGAGCAAATATGGGATACNCTGCTGCAGGATTAATTTCTGAAGAAATGGGAAGAACCCTAACTGCCTCACCCTTTTTATCTACAGCTATTATTGGTGCCAGTGCTATTAATCTTTTTGGATCGAAAAATCAAAAAAACAACTTCCTAAAAAAAATTTCTGAAGGAAAATCAATTTTTTCTCTAGCTATAGATGAGAGCCTAAAACACTCTCCAAATTTAGTTAGTACCAAAGCAGAAAGATGGAATAATGGTTTTAAAATTTCGGGCTCAAAAAAATTTGTAATTGACGGCAGTGTTGCAGATTATTTTATTTGTTCTGCAAGGACAAGTGGNGATGATAATTCTACNGAGGGTATAACTCTTTTTATAATCCCAAGCGACCTTAAAGGTATATCAATTAACAAAAGCAATTCTATTGACAGTAGAAATACTTCAAATATTACATTTGATAATGTTGAAATTAACTCAGACTCTATCCTACTTGAGATTGACAAAGGATTCACGGCACTCGAAAAAATACTTGATATTGGCAGAGCCTGTATTGCGTCTGAAATGATGGGTATATCNGAAGAGTGCCTTAACCAAACTAAAAATTATATTGTTGAGAGAAAGCAATTTGGTGTTTCTGTTGGTTCATTCCAAGGTCTTCAACATAGGGTATCACACTTATTCTCAGAGATAGAAATAACAAAATCATTAGTAAATAAAACCCTCAGGCTGTTAGATACAAAAGATGAANATACTCCGCTTATGGTTGCTGCAGCAAAATCCAAATCAGGAGAAATATGTCAGCTTGCCTCTCANGAAGCAATCCAGATGCATGGTGGTGTAGGTATGACTGATGAGTATGATATTGGATTTTTTCTAAAAAGATCAAGAGTTGCGGATGCTTTTTTAGGGAATTCTAAATTTCATATAAATCAATTTGCAGTTTTGCGGGGTTACTAGTAATAATTAGNAGGGTAAACTTTCACTAAATTACTGAAAAATAATTTTATGCTTACAATAGATAAAACATTTTCCGGTATTCAAAAAGTTCCAAAAGCACTGAGCTTTGATGAAAACTCCTTATCAGACTGGATGGAATTAAATATTAAGTCATTTGAGGGCCCTATTATTGTCAATCAGTTTAGGGGTGGCCAGTCTAATCCTACATATAAGATAGAAACTAAATCACATACTTATGTTTTAAGAAGAAAACCGCCTGGCAAATTATTGCCTTCAGCACACGCAGTTGACCGTGAATTTAAAATTATGAGTGCTTTGCATTCATTTGGTTATCCAGTACCAAGAATGCACAGTTATTGTGAAGACCAATCTGTGATTGGTACTTCCTTCTATATTATGGATTATATTGATGGAAGAATTTTTTGGGATCCATTAATGCCTGAAATACCATTAAAAGAGAGATATGCACTTTATAAGGCAGCAAATAGAGAATTAGCAAATCTTCATAATATTAACTTTAAACAAATCAAGCTTGAAAATTATGGAAAGCCTGGAAATTATTTCTCAAGACAAATCTCCAGATGGTCATCCCAATATAGATCATCAGAGACTACAAAAATAAAAGAAATGGATAATCTGATTTCCTGGCTCCCCTCATCCATTCCTGAGCAAGAAAGAACAAGTATTGTTCATGGAGATTTCCGAATTGATAATATAATTTTCCACCCAAATGAACCAAGAGTGCTTGCCGTTCTGGACTGGGAATTATCTACGCTAGGTGATCCACTTTCAGATTTTACATATCATTTAATGCAATGGAAAACACCACCAGGTGTTAGAGGAGGTTTTGATTCATTGAAATTAAGAGACTATGGAATACCTGAATTTAAAGAATATATAAAATTATATTGTGAGAGAACTAATAGGGATCAGATTACAAATTTAGATTTTTATTTTTCATTCAATGTCTTTAGGCTTGCTGCAATTATTCAAGGGGTATATGCGAGGGCACTAAATGGGAATGCGTCTAATAGAAAAGCTATTGAGATGGGTGAAATGGTACATCCCTTGGCAAAATTATCATGGGAATTTGCCATAAAAGCAGGTGCTTAAGAGTATTGAAGACAAGAAGGTAACCATCTAGTGAACAATATTTTTATAATCTAATAATATAATCAAATAAATAGAATTACTATATATATGTGCTACAAGACTCATGTTAAAAAAGCTAATAATCTCAACAAAACTGGGGAAATAAAAATGAAAACATTGATTAGAATAGGACTTTTAAGTCTAGTTACACTTTTCATATCTTCAACCATACAGGAAGCTTTTGCCGAACTTGAAGAAATTGTCGTAACTGCAAGAAAAAGAGAGGAATCTCTCCAAGAAATACCTTTGACAGTTACAGCTTTTGATAGTGCAGCAATTGAAAGAAATCGAATTCAGGATATTATTGACGTTGCGAAATATACCCCAGGACTTACTTTCGATGAAGGATTTGTACCTCAGGACTCAAGGCCTCAGATTCGAGGACTTCCATCAGATAGAGGTAAACCTCCTGTAGGAATACTTATTGATGGTATTGATGTTTCATCTCTTTCAATGCTTTCTGGAGGTGGCGGAATGCTTGCAAATCTTCGTCTCCTAGATATTGAAAGGATAGAAGTTGTAAAAGGACCGCAAAGTGCACTTTATGGAAGAACTGCATTTGGTGGAGCAATAAACTATATTTCAAAAAAACCAGGTGACAATCATGAAAGAAAACTTTCAGCGGACGTAGGTGATTACGGTCAGTTTGAAATAAAAGGAAGTGTTAGTGGCCCAGTAAATGATAAAGTTAGTCTTGGAATTAATGCTGCGCACTCTGAACATGGTGGTTATTATAAAAATTCTTTAAATGATCAAGACCTAGGTGGCTATAAAAGTACTGGTGTTGCATTAGCTGCATATATGAGACCATCTGATGATTTTACTATCAATGCAAGAATTCAGTATAGTGAAGATGAAGCCGACCCAAGGGCACAAACTAATTTATCACGATCAACAAATACCGCTACAGCTATACCTCTTCCTGCAAATGCGGTTGGACTCCTAGTTCCTGGTGCGTTTGGTCCTGCACCTTTGCCAGCTACAGTGACAATACCCAACCCTGGTAAAATCAGGTCCTCTGGTGCCATAACATTGAGTAATGATCCTACTACAGGTCAACCATTTCCTGGATCAACATTTGACTCATTTGTTAGCAGTATCATTATTGAGTACGACCTGTCTGATAATGTTACATTCAATTCTTGGACAGGTTATACTATTGCTGACTTTTATCAGAATCAGGATGTAGATTTTGTTGGAGCAGCCCCTGCATTTAACTTAATACCTTCTCCACCTGGACTTGCAGAACCTCTTCCATTTGCTTTTATTTATGATTTAGCAACAAAAACAAAACAATTTAATCAAGAGATAAGGATTGGTGACTTAGAATCTGATGGCCTTAGATGGGCAGTTGGTGGCTTGTTTTGGAAAGAAAATGTTGATCAACAAAACAATAACCTAATATCTTTAATGTTTGGTTTACCTGGTTTTATTCCCTCAGCAGCCCAAAATATTAGTGCAATTACAATCCCTCCTCCTTCAGATGAATTTAGAGACACAGACCACGTTTCTGTCTATGGAATTTTAGAATATGATATTTCTGACCAATTTTCTGCTTCTTTAGAAGCTCGTTATTCTGATGAAAGTCTGGATGTGGGTTATATTGCTGGAGGTAGAGGTGCAAATGGATTTATTCTTCCTCCATTCATACCGGCACCAGGCGCGGGTGCTCCTATTCCAGTTACTGTTGGACCTTTTACCACAGGAGAATATTCGGGAGATTATTTTACTCCACGAGCAACTCTTGAATATCAATCGACTGATGATGTTCTTATTTATGCATCTGTTTCTAAAGGTGCAAAGCCAGGTGGTATTTCAACAGTTGGATCCCCAGCTAATCCTGATAATACCCGCTATGACCCTGAGAAACTTTGGAATTACGAAATCGGTACAAAGACAGCATGGAATGATGGTAAACTAATTCTTAATGCTGCAGGGTTTTATATGGATTATTCAGGTAAGCAAGTAACCCTTCTTGAGCCAAATCCCAATAACCCACAAGGTAATGATTTAGTTGTAAGAAATGCAGGTAAAGCAGAAGTATATGGAGTAGAACTAGAGGTTGTAACTGCTGTAACTGAAAGTCTTACAGTATCAGCAGCTTATACTTACCTTGATACTGAGTACACTGACTTTACTCTTACTACAACAAGCGCATTAGGTATTGCTCAGGCTGGAAATTGTACTCCCTTTACTCTTCCAACAGGAACACAAGCATGTAGTACTGACTTTTCTGGGAAACCACTTGATAGAGCACCTAAACATGCATTAACAGTTGCAGCCAATTATTTTGCTCCTATTAATAATAATTGGAACTTAATTGTTGATTTAGCTGCTCAATACCAAAGTAAAAGAAACCAAGGACCTGATGCTTTAAACTTTTTTGGTTCTTATATCAATGTTGACGGCAGAATTGGTTTTCAATCAGATGAATATACAGTCGTAGCTTATGGTGAAAATATCTTTGACAACAGGACTGTTAAATCAGGTCAAGGAAGTGGTGATTTCTCAGCACTAGGCAACTTAGCCATTAATACGTTTGAACCTGCAAAAGCACAATTTGGTGTTAGAGTGGGATATAATTTCTAATAAACTCTAAATTATCAATATTTATAAGGGTGCCAATAAAATGGCACCCTTTTTTTTTATGAAAACCCACGCATCTTTAAGATTCTTTCAAAAAATGAAGGCCCCTCATCCATTTCTGGAGAAATATCAAATCTATCAGAGTGGGCACGAGCCCTTAATAAGTAGTCTTCGTCTAATTCTTCTACATCTTTTATTTTCACAGCATCAAAATGCCAGTTTACATTTCCTGGGGGAATACCAAGCTCTTTATAGGGCGAACGACTACCCGCCATAATATTCCAACCTGCTGATACTGAGTCTGCTCTTGCTAGACTTGTATCAAAAAGTTCAGATGCACGCGTAAAAAACGAAACATATTCCATTGACGGTTGAGGTATGATTGGAGGAAAATTATCTCCATCTTGCCTTCTGATAATGTCATTATCAAGAGTCCAGTCTAACTGCAAAGGCTTATCTTTGTAATGATCTGGAAACACCCTTTTCATAGAGCCATAATAGACACCCATGGGAGTAAACCACTCACCTTCCTTATGTCTAATATAGCTAACTGGTAACTTAATCGTATTTCCATTAATTGGGCTTTTAAACTCATCTATAATTTCATCTGTAATGGGATCAGTAAAAAAAGACATAGTCGAATTATACCTAACAAAAGTTTCATCATCTATTTGCTTCCACCAAGTACTCTCACTTCCACGCATACCATATAAAAGGATTACGTCATCAGGAAGAATTGCAAAGATTTTTCCTTTAGTCTTCCACACAACCCTCTCTTCAGCCATTGTACCCATCATCTTAACCATAGCGATTAATTGGTCTTTAGGGTCCGAAGGTAATGTCTTTATCTGAGCATTTCCAGAACTTGTCAGACTTGATGCAACTGCAGCGCTACTAATAAAGGCTGCAGATGATCCAAATTTCCTCCTCGAAATATATTTTTCACCCATCTGAATTCTCCATTTATTTTTTTTGATGTATGTTAGGTTTATTAAAATTGTTATGCTTCAACTAATACTAATCTTATAAGAGTGTCAAATTATGAAATATCTGCATACGATGGTTAGGGTGACTAACTTGGAAGATTCTTTAGATTTCTATTGTAATAAACTCGGTCTTATAGAGCTTCGAAGAAGAGAAAGTAAAGAAGGACGATTTACTCTAGTTTTTTTGTGTGCACCTAATGATCACAATGCATGTATTGAACTTACCTATAACTGGGATCCAGAAGAATACGATAGTGGTCGTAATTTTGGTCATATCGCTTATTCAGTTATAAATATTTATGATATTTGCCAAAAGCTCATTGATAAGGGAGTAGAAATAAACCGTCCTCCAAGAGACGGAAAGATGGCATTTATTCGCTCTCCTGACAATATATCCATTGAATTATTGCAAGAGGGAGAACATTTAAAAATTATAGAGCCTTGGAAATCAATGAAAAATAAAGGTTTTTGGTAAAATACCAAATAGTAATCTTTTCGTAATATTTTCATAATCTTTTGGTAATAAAAAATTATTAATATAAACTTTTTATTTAATGAGAATTGGGATGAATTCATCTTCTGCATTATCTGAAAAGCGTGGTTTAAACCAGCCTGAATATCAAGCTGATGAATTACTAGACTCAGATAGTGGTAATGAAATTATTGAAAAAATATATACAGAAGAGATAGTCAATAGTTTATGTGATAACCATAATCTTTCTGCATTTAAAAATGTTTTTGAGGCTTCTTTAAAAAGTGCGGGTATACTTTTTATTCGATATAGCCCAAGGAAATCTTGTATTAGTGATATTTCTACTAAATGCAGAAGTATTGCTTCAACTGGGGAATCAGTGAGAAGGCTTAAAGAATCTCTAATGGGATTAGATGACTTGGATAAATGGAAAATTTTCAATCAACTTGAATTAACAGTACACCCCTTAACTGAGAAACTCTCAAGTAACAATCAGAATAATCCTATAATGGCTGGCAATATAACTATTGGTGAAATAGATCTAATTCTCAATGCAATATTAAGATTCGAAGAAGACTTTTTCCTATCATTAAGAAAAGCTACGAATAGTGAAATTGACATAGGCTTGTACTTCTACACTGAAATTATGTCTGAGTTTTGGTATTCAATATCAAAAGGTTCTATTAAAAATAATAAAAAAAATAGTTCTAATATAAAAGCTCTATCAAGCTTTATACAGGAAACAATTAAACCAATTACTAAAATAAAAATTAGTGAAATAGAGAACTTAGTTTTACTCCAAAACGCAGTATAAATTTATTCTTAACGATTAGTCTCCTAAAGAAACTCTCTTTAAATAGAAACTATTGTTAGAACCTATAAAAGAAGACTTCTGATCTTTATCATTCTCTTTAATACGCGTTAATGTCTCTCTTGCCATTTCTTCTCTGCCGGTTTTACTGTAGACATAAGCTAGGTTTGCTAAAAGGAAAGGATCCTCTGGATGGTTACTTAAGTGGCTTACTAAAATATCCTCCGCATTATCCCAATCAAGTTCTGCAACTTGCTTAATTCCCCAACCATTATCGGTATAAGAAAGTGATTTATTTTTTTCAGTTAATCCGTAATCCATATTTCCTGCACATGCAGAGAAAATTAGTAAAATTGAACAAATGGAAAATAGTTTGTGATAAAAATGTATGAACATATAGAACTCCAATGTTTTATTACAGTTTTGTTACATATTACATTTTTATGACATTTTCGTTAAAAAGGAAATAACTAATTCGTTAAAAAAGGAAATAACTAATTAAATAAAATTGAATTATTAATATTTTAACACTAAAGGTTGTATTTAATGATTTTTTTAAAATTAGTAAGTTTTACAAGAAACAATACCTGCTACGGGGATAACTAAGTCCCAACCTTCATTTTGTTGAAAACGAAGTGTACCTTGAGGAATTATTGCCCCATTTCTGGTATTGCCACTAGGTTCAGTCACAAAACTCAATGAAACATTAAAACTACTGGAAACATATGTTTGCTGCATAAAGTGTCCAAGAACATTATTTCCCTCAGCAGTTTTTCTTTTAAGGTCAACCTCCTCTTCAGCAATAACCATTTTTGCATCTGAATTTAAAGCAGATGCAAAGAAAATTAGATTCCTTCTCTGGGTTTTATCCCAGAGAAAAAGACCACAATCTGATTTATCTATTCTTTGTGGTCTTAAGGTGCCTATCAAACTGTTAAACTTATTTTCGTCTATGGTCTTACTAGTGTCAGAATATCTTCCTGGACTGGTTGTACAAGCATTTAAATTTATTACAACAGTGATAATAAATAATGCATAAAAGTATCTAAATATATTCATAATGCAAAATATCCAAAGGAATTAATATTTTAATGAAAAGCGCTCTGAGTAAACAAGAGAATTCCGAATTGTTTTAAATCCAAAACCCATAAGTAACATCTGATCAAATTCATTAACATTTCTTAAAGAAACATCAATTTGAATATCATTTAGACTGTATAAAAACAAACTGAGACTATACTGTATATCTCCAAGTAAACCAAAAGAATTTGTACCTAAATAACCATTTTCACTACATACTAGAGGAAGAGTTAATCTTTGAGTTTCTGTGAGAAAAAATAAATTACCTTCTAAAGAAATATATCCATTGGCAGTTATACATTTATTATTTTGTATAGTAAAATTGGTATTATCAAGAATAAAATGGCCAGATACGTATTCAATATTACTCAATAAATCAGTATGTAAGTAAAACTCATTTATAATTACATCAATTTTGTTTGTACTGTAAAATTCAGTAAAAATAAATAAGTTAAGGTCATTAGAATGAGACTTAAATGAATATTTTACTGATTTAGATAATGGATTGATACTATAAAGATTAAAATTGAGATCTGAAATAGGGATATCTTTAAATTTTAGACCTATTATAGAACCTTTAAAAATAGATCCAGTTATTTCCGTATAAGATAGATTATCAGTTTTTAAAAATCTGGATAAAATTATATTTGGGGGAATCAAGAGTGAAGTAATTAAAATTACAACAACTATTCCTAAAACAAACAAAAAAGAATTAATGAATTTTTTAATCAATTATTTTTTACTAATATAATTTGAGATTGAAGGTTATCAGAATCTATCGATTGCTGTATGTTTGCACTAATAACATTTATATTATGTTCAGTCGATAGCCGTATCAACCATGAAAATAATTGCGAAGTTTCTATATTATTAAACCAGAAAGAAACTGTACCATCATCTCCTACAGGTTGGATTCTTGTAACGCTTAAGTTCATATCCATTGCTAGACTATTAGCTAGTATTCGAGGCGATATGCTAGAGTTACTATTATTAATTTTAAAATTAATCTTCTTAATTTTTTCTGAAATATCTTTAACTTCATATAAATTTTTTAGATTAAGNATATAATAATCTTCAGNATTTATTTTTTTTTCTGATAAATATAATATGAATATTAAATACATTACAAAAAGAAAAAAAATACAAAAAGAAAATAATAATGTATTTATAGTATTCATTTTTATTCTTAGATAATGTGTCATCTTTCACCTAATTTTATTTCAGTAATAACTTTATTATCCACCAGTCTTGAATTACCCTCTCTAACCATTAAACCCTTGGAAGATAAATTATTTTGAATAGTTTCAACATCTTCATAGCTTAGCACTGATAGATTAACACTCAATATTTTATTGTCATTTTCAAAGTTAATTGAAATCAAACGACTTCCTTGTATCTCTGATAATGTTTGAAATAAAATATTTGTATACGTTAAAAAATACTTACTCTGATTTTCTTGTTTATCTGCAAGGATAGTCTTTATGTACTCTATGGGGTTCTGTCTATTTCCGATACTCTCATCTATAGAATTATATACTTGATTTAGTTTTAACTTAACATCTAATATTTTACTATCTAGATAATGTGTTTCTAATATAATGAGGATTGGATAAATAAATATGAAAGATAAAGAAATAATTATTGGCCTTAACCAAATTGTTATCAATTCATTAAGGTATTTGATAGGTTTAAATGCTCCACTAAGTAAATTTATCGAAGAAGTTTCTATACCTTTCCTGACTCGATCTTTAAATTCATCATCAGATAGGTTAGGTAATAAGTTTATTTTAATATTTTTATTATCATTTGGTAATATCTTATCGGCTCGATTAGTATAGGCATTGATAATTTTTGTATCACTAATGGGGTAATTCTCAGAAAAAATATTTGGGAATAATGAATCATCACAACAAAAACTATTGCCAGATGGATTAAAAAATAAAATATTACTTCCCCTATCAATTAATACAACTTCTTCATTAGATAAATTAATTGAAAAAAGCTCTGGAATAATATGTAAAATTTTATTATCTTTTTTTTCAATATATTTTGCCCATATTTTCATAATATCCTTATTTACTACTGCAACACTTGTAAATCCCTGTTGGTCAGGAATACTAAATGCAATATGAACTTGATCAGGGTCCACAGCTAATTCATCTTCTATAATAAATGGAAGNGCTTTTCTGGTTTCATTTTCATTAGTAGTTGGAACCTTTAACCTAAAGAATAAAATATCTGTGCCAGAGGCTAAACAATATTCTTTTTCATCATGGTGAATAAAATATAATTTTTTTACAATATCATCATTTATTTGGACTAAACTTGAATCATTTTTCATAAATTTATTCCATAATTTTTATTTATTCTATAAACCTCACCAGAATCTTTTATACCTAATTTAGAGCTTATAGATATAAAAGAATCATTTAAATAAACCTTTGCCTTAAGCGTAAAAAACTTTGTTTTAAATGTAACATATTGTTTTGCTAAATTAGGTATTTCAATATTATTAAATTCATTTAAAGACCAAAAAGAGTCTAAATTTCTAAATCCTTCTTTAGGACGTGAATTAATAATTCTATCTGCTACAGATAAATTAAGCTTTTTACCAATGAGCATAACCAAAAGATTCGTTTGGTCAGGTCTAATTGTATTTAAATTAATACTGTTATGAAATGTATTAGGTAATACACAAACAAAGGACTTAATCTTTTGAAAATATTCTTCTGTATAACCTCTAATTGCTCTTAGCTCTGAAATACTTGAAATTAAATTATTTGGTGTTCGATATGAACTTTCAGCTGTCATATAAAAGATATCTTCAGCTCCTCCATTACCTGGCATTGTATCAGTATCGATCCAATCAACAAGACTATTAACCATTACTAAAATTTCTGCATCACTAAAGTCTAATGAACTTAGTAAGTTAGAATACATTAATACGCCATCGTTATTTCTAATATACTTATTTTTCTCTTCTGCTTTTACAATTCCATTAAGATTAAAACAGTTAGAGCCATCTGAAATATCTGCAGAAACCAAACCATCTCTAAAAGGAAATATTATAGGTCCTCTCTCCCATATTACTGGAAGTATGGAACTAGATGGATTGAGACGTTGAGATTCCTCAATAATTGTCTTGGAAATATTTTCTATACTATGAGAAATCCAAAAGGATTGATTGATATCTCTTAAATTAGAGAATTGTGCAATATTAATTTTAATATCACGAATAAAGTTAATAGTTATTATAGATAAAAAAGACATAAAAAGTAAAACAGTAATCAAAACCGTACCTTTTTGTGGCTTTAAGGTAAAACCAGACATAAATTATCTCTCATAGCTTGGCGTAAGATGTAAAAAAAAGCTGTTGAATCTTTCCAATATCCTCAAGTTCCATTTCAATAGAAATAACCTCAGGGAAGTTACTGTCCTGAATCGTTTTAACAAAAGATTCATCCCTCCATTGACCAGAAACAAAAAATTGAATTTTAAAGCCTACAACATTGCTCATAAGAACATCTGTCTGAGCATTTTTTTCATTATCACCATCTAAATATTTATATAATCTTCTCTTAATTACATTATCATCATAAAAATATTCTACTCTTTGCAGTGAACTTCTGGAACTAATTCCATTGGGGTTTTCCCATCCATCTCTAACAAACTGCATAAAAGGCTTACCAACGTTTTCACTTGTCCCATAAAAAACAAAAGGTAGCATTATACCATAATAATCCCTAACCTTACGGGAAGAAATCTGTAAAAAGTCTGACTTCATTAATGCTCGGGCTATTCTTATTTCATATATTCTTTTCTGTGCAAAATCATTCATTTCCTGAATAATTAATGTTTGACGAAAAACACTAATTGCTAATATAGATATAATAGAAAAAATTAATAAAACAATTAGGACCTCAATCAGAGTGAATCCAGTATATTTTTTTTTCACTCACCCCCCCTATAACTATATAAAGAATAAATTATATCCTTTTGGTTTGACAACCAAACATTTACGTTAAGTTTTACTACAAGAGGATTGTCCGTTGGAATAATATCTTTATTCCAATTCCATGTCTTACCAACCATACTAACGGTTCCCTTATCAATATTATCTAGAACACTAGAACCTGGTCGAAAAGATTTAATCAACTGATTCTCTGCAATAATAGATGCAAAAAAATAATTACTTAAATTATTATTATTATTTAAAGTTTGTGTTTGAATTGAAATTAAAGAAAGAATAACTAAACTGAATATACTTATTGAGACTAAGACTTCTATTAAGGTAAAACCCCTAGTTGTATATCGGTGTATTTTATTCATACTTTAATTCATATTCAACTGGAGAGTTTCCAGTAATAACAATTCTATTATCTTTAGTATTAACTATAAATGAAAAAGGATAATGAAAACCATTTGGAAAAAAAATAATACTTGGAAAAATCAATACAGCATTATTATCTAGAATATGATTATTAGATTGCCTTACCCTGCCTTTAGATACATTAAAATCTTTAGTAAATTTTTTTTTCTCTAAATATTCTGATGAAATTATTTCTTTCCACACCCCTTGCCTAAAATTGTGAAAACTATAACCATCTTTATCTAAAAATAAACCTAAAACCTCTCCAGAAATAATACTTGTATAATAAGCATTTTCTATATTAGACATGAAGTCTCCAACTTCATTATTATGATTCTGTTCATTTCTAGTGAAATTAATGATGACGGATACTGAAGTCAAACCTACCAAAAAAATCACTATAATGATCTCGATGAGAGAAAATCCACGTTGATTTATTATCATTTGTTTCATTATATATTTCAAAAAGGATAAATATCCTCGTTAGTCCCTTCACCACCTAATTTTCCGTCAGCTCCGAAAGAAAAGATATCAAAATTACTTTTCTCACCAGGAAATTTATATTGATAGTTATTACCCCATGGGTCTTTTGGTAATCGTTTAATATAACCACCTTCACGATAGCGAACTGAGCCACTTAATTCTCGTGGAATTTTTAGAAGTGATAATAAACCATCCTCAGCTTTAGGGTACGTAAACATATCAAGTTTATACATTTCGACAGCTTGCTCAAGTAATGCAATATCTGTCTTTGCTTTTTCAATCATTGCACGGTCTTGACTGGGAAGAACATTTACAACAACAATACTAGCCAATAAACCTATAATAACTATGACAACCATCAACTCAATAAGAGAGAAGC
>NZGX01000064.1 GCA_002691085.1 Rhodospirillaceae bacterium
GATGATATAGAGACTGCTTCTTATATTAAAAATGGACTCAAGGATTCAGGTTATGACGTTGACCACGCTGAAGATGGAGAAAAGGGCTTAAAGTTAGCATTAAATAATTCATATAATATGTTAATTGTAGATCGTATGCTGCCTAAAATGAATGGTATTGATATTGTCAATGCAATAAGAAATGAGGGTTTAAAAACACCCGTTTTATTTCTCAGTGCCCTTGGTAATATAGAAGATAAGGTAGCTGGCCTAAAGTCTGGCGGTGATGATTATTTAACAAAACCATTCGCATTAATTGAATTATTAGCAAGGGTTGAGGCTCTTATTAGAAGAGACTCTCAACAATCTGGGGATACTTTCTTATCCATTGGAGATGTTGAAATGGATATTCTAGCAAGAACGGTAAAAAGACAAGGAAAGAGAGTTTATCTTCATCCAAGAGAGTTTAAATTGCTTGAGTATCTCTTAAGGAATGCTAATCAGGTTGTAACAAGAACTATGCTTTTAGAAAATGTTTGGGAATATCATTTTGATCCTCAAACAAACGTAATAGATGTCCATATTAGCAGATTAAGGCAGAAAATTGATAAACCTTTTGAAAAGCCAATTCTGAAAACCATCAGAGGTGATGGCTACATGATAAAAGCAGAGTCTCAGTGAGCAGGTTAAGGGGATTATTTAATACTACAACTTTTAGGCTTTCCTTGCTTTATTCTGTAATTTTTGCAAGTTCAGTGAGTATTCTCTTTTTGTTTGTTTATATAAATTCAGGGACTTTTGCTGAGGACCAAATGGAAGCTGCAATCACCACCGAAGTTCAAGGTTTTAGTGAAACATATAAAAGAGATGGGATACTCGGCTTGGTTGCGGTTATTAATAGAAGAGTTGATCCTAACTTTAGAACTGATGGAGTCTATATTTTGACAGAACCTGGTGGAAGGCGGATAGCTGGTAATCTTTCTACTTGGCCAAAAAATGTTGAGGCTCAGGAAGAATGGATAAATTTTTCAAGTTTAGATATGACAAGATCAATATCTTCTCCAGCTGATGTAAGAGCTCTTCAATTAATTATAACTCCGGGGGGTTATAAGTTATTAGTTGGGAGAGATATAAGTGTATTAGACAGCTTTAGAGAGGGATTGTTAAGATCCTTAAATATAGGATTAGGTATAACAATTGCACTGGGTATTCTTGGTGGTATTTTATTTAGTAGATCAATAATGAGTAGGGTAGAAAGAATTACTCTTACTTGTAGAGAAATCATGAAAGGAGATTTAAGTCAGCGAATTTCTGGTGCTGGTAAAGATGATGAATTATCAAGATTGTCGAGTTCTGTTAATGAAATGTTAGATCAGATAGAAAGGTTAATGAATGGATTGCGGGAGGTTTCTGATAATGTGGCCCATGATTTAAGAACGCCGCTAAACAGATTAAGAACAAAGCTTGAATTAATTTCTAATAAAACAAAACAACCAAATGATAAAAAATATTTAGACGAAGCTATTACTCATGCAGATGATTTATTAGCAACATTTTCTTCTTTATTAAGGATAGCCCGAGCAGAAGCTTCATTAAAAAATAATTTTAAAGAAATTAATCTTTCGGAGATAGTTAATTCAGCAATCGAATTATATCTTCCTCTGTCTGAGGAGGAAAAAATTTCTCTTACTATTAACATATCAGAAAATCAGAAAAGCTGGGGTGATCCACATCTAGTAGCCCAGGCTATAGCAAATTTAATAGATAATGCAATCAAGTATACTCCTGAGGAGGGTAGAATTACTGTTGAATTATATTCTAAACCTGATGGTATTTATTTTTTTATATCTGATACTGGACCTGGTATACCGGAGATCTTGCATGAAAAGGTATTAGAGCGTTTATACAGGATTGATGATAGTCGTACATCATCTGGGTCAGGTCTTGGTTTAAGTTTAGTTAATGCAGTGGTTAAATCACACAAATGTAAATTAAATTTACAAAATCTTGACCCAGGTTTAAAAGTTACTATCTTTTTTCCTAAAGATTAGTTTCTAGCTTTTATTAGGTATAAAAGGACAGTAATCTTCTTTTTCAACAAGATCATAGGCAAAAATAAACTTTGCCATTCCACAAAGTACAGCCATTATAACACCTAATTCTACCATTTCTGCATCTGTGAAATGTGACTTGCATCTCTCATATATATCTTTTGTAACTGCTCCTTTAGGGTTAGTAAGTACCATCACATCAGCTAGGGCGAGCACTGCTTTTTCTTTATCAGTAAATGGGCCATCTTCATAATTATCTAATTGATTAATCTTCTCTTCCTCAATACCAGCTCTGATTGCATCTATCCTATCACCTCTGTTACAAAAAGCACAACCATGTATATTCGCAAGTCTTAACCTAACAAGTTCAACTATCTGTAGATTTATCCTGCCGGAATAAAAAACTTTCTTATAGAAATCATCCATGTACCAATCATAGATTTTTGGTGAGTTTCCTAATACTTCAACAAAAGTTGCGTCCTTATGAACTTTCATTGAGTCCTCCCAGGCGTTCATCATATGATTTGGAAGGTTATCTTTAGGGACTCTTTTAAATAATGTATTTGGTTTCATAAGAATTACCTTTATTATTAAATTAATAGAAAATATTTATATAAGTTTCAATTTATTAAAATATAATAAAAAAATAGAAATGTCCAAAAGCTTAAATTATTTATTACCAAAGTATCAATTTAAAGAATATCACTCAATATTTGTAAACGGAGAGATCAATGATGTATTTATGCATGTCAAGGAAATGGATCTTTCTGATTCAAAGATTGCATGTATTTTGATGTATATATGGAGAATAGTTGCTCGTTTTTTTATAAACGACTTATCTAATTCAAATATGTCTGTCTCAGATTTTATTCAATTGGAATATTTACCTCCCTTTGAGATATCAAGAGGTTTAATAGGGGGAGGCGGCAAGCCAAAAAATTATAAGAAAATTTCACCGGAGGAATTTAAAGATTTTAATGCTAAGGAAACTATAAAACTAGTTTGGGCTTTTTGGCTGTCATCTGAACTTCCAAAAAAAACAATTATTCATACGGAAACAAGAGTATTTTGTAGTGATAGGCCAACATATATAAAGTTTCTATTATATTGGATTATTATAAGACCCTGGTCAGGATTGATACGGATTCGTCTTTTAAAGTCGATTAAAAAGAAAACTGAATTGGTCAAAATTCTATAACTACTTTTCCTATATGTGAGCCAGAGGCTAAATATTTATATGCATCGGGAGTATCTTCAAATTTAAATACTTTATCGATGATCGGCTTAAAAGTATTTGCTTCACATGCTTTCACAAAGTCATTTAGCATATTCCTACTTCCTGATGTTATGCCCTTGAGGATTAAATTTTTAAATAATAACCCTCCAAGGTTTGGATATTTATCTCTTCCGGCAAGTGCTCCAATAAAGCCAATTCTTCCGTTCGGATTACAACAGGCAATTGACTGTTCTAAAGTTCCAATTCCGCCAGTTTCCACAACAATATCAACTCCTCCAGTTTCTTTTAGAACTAATTTCTCCCAATCGAGATTCTCTTTATAATTTACAGTAAAATCTGCACCTAATTTTTTCATCTGAGATAGTTTATTATTACTTGAGGAAGTTATTACAACTCTTGCCCCATTTATTTTTGCTAGTTGAAGGGCAAATACGGAAACACCCCCTGTTCCAAGCATGAGGACAGTATCACCTGCTTTTATTTGACCAAGTGTTTCTAAACAAGCCCATACTGTAGCCCCCGCAACTGGTAATGTTGCATTTTCTATATCTGACAATGAGCTAGCTACTTTTACGAGGCACTTTTCCGGCAATACAACTCTCTCAGCTAACAAGCCATCTGAAGTATTACCTAGATCATTTTGGAAATATTTTGGATAGAAATCCCCATCTGTCCAATTTACAAAGTGAGTTGGACATACTTTATCCCCTACGTTAAAGTTTTTTACATCTTGACCAACAGATATAATTTCTCCGGTACCGTCACTAATCGGAATGCGATTTTCGGGTTTTGGTCCTCCATATCGATTATTAATAATTAATAAGTCTCTATGATTTAGTGCAAAGGCTTTCATAGCCACAACAACTTCTCCAAATCCTGCAATTGGAGGAGTATCTTCACTTTGTGTTAATGAGTTAATACCTTCTTGTTTTCCAATATGCCAAACTTTCATTTTATTTTTCCCGTTTTTATTTTTTTAATATAATTTTTTTTCAAAGGTTATTTCTAAATAAATCTAGTGACCTACTATTAGCTAAATCAGCAGCACTAGCGTCATAATGGGTTGGATCTGTATCTCTAGCAAATCCATGATCGCAGTTTGGATAAATAAAGGTTGTGACACTATTATTTTTTTCTAATTGATTGCAAATACTCTCAGCGGTTTCTATTGGCACAAAAGAGTCTTTTTCTGCAAAGTGAAGCTGAAGAGGCGATTTTATTTCTTTAGACTCTCCTAAAACACCCTCAATACCAACACCGTAATACCCCGAACTTGCATCTACATCTGTACGTGCTGCGGTCAAATAAGTTAGTAAGCCGCCTAGACAATAACCAACACTACCTACTTTACCTGAACATCCATCAATATTTCTTAGAGTATCTATTGAAGATTGAATATCTTTGATGCTTTGATCAACATTAAACTTACCGTATAATTCCAACCCCTTACTGAAATCATTTTCATCTGTTGGATCTAACTGAATCCCTGGCTGAAGCCGCCAAAATAAATCTGGGGCCAGGGCATAAAAACCTTTTTCTGCTAGATTGTCACAAACGTTTCTTAGCCACTGATTAACTCCAAAGATTTCTTGTATAACAATTATACCTGGTCCATTCTCTTTAGGTGATGATAGGTATCCCATTAGGTTACCATCAGTAGTAGTTATTGAAATTTCCGATTTACTCATATTTAATTCCTTCTTTTGTAATCTTATAATTAAGCATCCAAAACAAGCCCAGATGAAATATTCAGATTTGTTCCTGTCATAGAGTCTGCATGATTTGAACATAAAAATAATATTGACCCAGCACACTCTTCTGGTGATGCAATTCTACCAAGAGGGAGGGATGATCTTAGATTATTCATTTCAGTATCTGTAAGCCTGTCTAACATAGGTGTATCAACTGGCCCTGGAGACACAATATTTATTCTTATCCCATCAGGGGCCCACTCTTTGGCACAATATCGAACAAGGTTGACTAAAGCAGTCTTTGATGATGCATATGCAGCACCTGAAAGATGGCTTCCTCCATTATATCCATTAGACGAGCCGCACAAAATTACGACTCCTCCAGGTTTCGTTATTTTTTTATACCCGTGCTTAAGCATTAAAAATGCTGAGGTTAGATTAGTCGCTACAACCTTTTCCCATTCATCAAGGCTCATTTCATCTATTCTTCCGCTGCCAACCATACCAGCAAGATGAATAAGAAAGTCCAATCTACCAAAATGATCAATACATTTTTCTATTGCATCCTTTACTTCGTTCTCTTTTGTTACATCAACAGCAAGGTGCAGTACGTCATTATTTTTAAAACGAAAGTCACTTCTCCCCGTTGCAACCACTTTTACCCCCGATTCAAGGAGCATTTCAACTACTGACCTTCCAATTCCTCCATAAGCCCCAGTTACAAGCGCAACTTTATTTTTTGAATTTAATAGAAATATCCTTTCAGATTTTCTCACTAGGCAGCCTGTGGGACATTCTTAACGTATTTTTCAAAAATATTTTCTAGCATTTGCCATCTCATTTGAGTTGATGCGGTAACTGCAGATATAGCCTTTTTCTGAAGTTCGGGTGTATTTGAATATTGAGCTGTGATTTCTAAGCCAACATGAGCATGTTCGGCGTCACCTTCAATGTGAACATGAAAAAATTCCATATCATCATCATTAAGACCCATTTTTCTCATAGCTTCTACGTATGCTGGATACAGTGTTGGAAGTTGACCTTCAAGTGCAACCATTATTCCAGCTGCGCTTTCTGCTAAATGTCTAACATTTACAAGCTCCCATATCCATGATCTCATAGCCCTAGTTGAGGGTAAAACACATCCCATATTTTCAGCATCGTAAAACTCTTTTTCATCAATACCACAAGCTTTACCAAATTTTACAAGAAGGTCTGGGTGGCGTTTTTGAGGCGTATCTGGCATTTCTTCACCAATGAGGTTTTCAAGAAGGTGCTGTCTAGCCTCAAGGTCATCTAGCCTACAAAATAATTGCGCAAACTGCTGAGGGATTGGATCGATATAGTAAAAATGCTGAACCGCCCATTTACCAATCTGTTTTAGATCCAACTCACCATTAGCCCATGCTAAGCTAAACGGGTGTGCCCCAGAATGTACAGAAGTTCTTGCATCCTCGAGTGCTGTATAGAATTCTTTTTGTCCCATCAAAGTATTTACCATTGATAACTCCTTTTATTTATTTTCTAAATTAGATATTCCTAGCTAGAACCCCATTGAGGTAAAGGAAAATTCTCTATAGGAATAGTCGTTGTTTTCTCTTCTGTAAAGAATTGTAAACAATCTTTTGCACTATCTCTACCTATTCCTGACTTTTTATATCCCCCAAAAGGTGCTCTTAGTTCCTTGTCATTGGAGTGTTCACCCAAATTGTCCCGGCCCTTATATTTTGTGAGGCTTTCATTACTGTTGGAAGGTTATCAGACCATATATATCCAACCAATCCAAAGCTAGATGAGTTTGCTATATGTATAGCCTCATCGATTTCTTTGAAGGTGAGAAATGATGCAAACGGACCAAAGATTTCCTCCTGACAAATTCGCGATTCATTGGATTTTGCCATATATGCTGTTGGTTTTAAATAAAAACCTTTTTCGTGTAAGCTATCCCTTTCACCCCCTGTAAGGAGTTCAGCGCCTTCATTTTTAGCAATATCGCAATAACTCAGCACTCTATTCATATGCTCCTCATGGCACACAGGACCAATCTCAGTAGATTTTACCATAGGGTCACCAACCCTAATTTTCTTCGACCTTTCTATGAATTTATCTATAAATTCATTTGCAATATCTTCTTGGACTAAGATTCTTGAGCCCGCTAAACATTGTTGGCCGTTATTTGAATAAATCCCTAAAATAGTTCCATCCATCGCTCTATCAAGGTTTGCTGAATTTGTTATGATATTTGCTGACTTACCACCTAACTCTAATGCGACAGGTTTAAGCCCTTCATTCGCCCTACCTGCAATAATTGCTCCGGTTGATGTTCCGCCTGTAAACGATACCACATCTACACCAGGATGCTTTACAAGAGCATCACCTGTAATTTTACCATTCCCATTAACAAGATTAACAACTCCTTTAGGTATGTCTGTTTTATGTATTAGTTCTACAACTTTATGTAAAGATAAGGGTGTGTATTCACTTGGTTTCAGAACACAAGTATTCCCAAATGCAATACATGAAGCAATTTTCATACTGCATAAGGCTAAAGGGGCGTTCCAAGGTCCAATTAAAGCCCCAACCCCAATTGGTTCTCTTGTCACTATAGAAAGATATGGTTTAGTTTGTGTGTATGATTCTCCTGAAGCTTGACTTGCCACTTCTGAAAAGAACTCAAAGTTCCAACCAGCGCGGATAACATGCATAGATTTTATATATTCCATTGTAAGACCTGCATTAATGCATTCAAGGAAGGCAAGCTCTTCTGCATTTTCTTTTAGGATATCTCTAATCTGCAACATCACCTTCTTTCTTTCATCGACTGACATTCGTGGCCATGGTCCATTATCAAATGCTTCTCTAGCAGCACTAACTGCTTGATCGACTTCAGAATTTGAAGATTGTTGAAGGTCTGAAATATGTATCTCATTAATTGGACTAATTACGGGTATAATATCTTCATTTTTAGATATTAAAGTTGGTTCGCCATTTATTATGCTTGTAACGCATTTTTTTATCTGAAATTTTTCATTAAATTCTTGATACATATTATTCATTTTCATTCCTTTATTATTTCCTAACTAAAAATATTAAGTTTACCAATTTTAATTAGCTTAATTATTTTTTCATTATACTTCTATTTCTTTTGTAGGAAGCGATTATGCAATAATTATTTTTTTTGATTCTTCCTGAAAAAATTCTTTATGACAATTAGGGCAGTGTAATTTTATCTCAGGTTTAGATATTATACTTGGACCTATATTAAACCAGTTATCACATTCTTTACATTGTGCCCATGATGCATTTCCTGTTTTTTCCCAAGATACGGCATTTTTATAATTAATGATATTCTTATCATTTTTTTTCATAATTGTGGCCATCCATTGAAATCAGTATTATAAATAATTTGTGATACTTTTTTAATGGCATTATCTGGTACCTTTGACCTCGGTGGTGTTGGTGATGGAAAATTTGGGTTTATAGGCAATGGTAATGTAGCGTCGATGCCAATTTTAGAAAGTGTATTTGCTCCAGAGGGAGTTGACGGATCAAGAAGAGAGCCTGAAAGCCCTCCAATTGTAAAACTGTCTCTACTCCATTGTACTCGTGTAGCAAGAGAAAACATAACTTCACTATCATCGAATATGTCGATATCATCATCAACAACAATTGCCATTTTTATTCTTCTATATGAGAGAGCTGCCATTAATACATCTTTGGCTTCTCCGGGTCCTGGTTTATCTAAGGTTATATATGCATGAAATCTTCTACCCTGCGCAGGAACATGCACTTTTGTTACTGACGGTGCAATTTGCTTGCAGATATTAAATACTTTACCCTCCATTGCTATATTATCTGGTACTAACATGTCAGCAAGACCAGAACCATAATCATGATATATTGGTTTTTTTCTCATTGTTATACATTTTACATTTACAATTGGTGCAGCAATTTGCGGTCCTGAATAACCCGTGTACTCTCCAAATGGTCCGTCTGCTTCAAAATAATCTGGAGGTATTTCTCCTTCGATCACGATTTCAGCATCAGCTGGAACCATTATGTCTGAACCAAATAAATGGCTTGGGGTTAGCCTTAAGGGTTCGCCGAGTAATCCTCCACATGCTCTCCAGTGACTCTCTGGATACTTAAGTTTTGCTTGAGTGCCTAGAAGAACAGCAGGATGATGACCAATCCAAAAAACGATAGGGCAAGGCTGTTTTTTTGACCAGAACTTCTGAAGGTTTCTATAGTTATGAGATGAGGGATAAGGAAAATAAGTCATCTTATCTTTTGATTTTACCCAGCACCGCTGAATAGCTGTATTATCAATTTTTGTTTCAGGGTCATATGTTGTTGCGTGTGCAGCGGTCAAGTATGGACCTGGATCACCAATATGTTGCTTAAGTATCGGGAAGTTTCTTAAATCAAAATTACTTGTTTTAATTATCTCCTTAACTGGTGATTCATTATTGTTAATTATTATCGGGTCTATCTTATTTCCTGTTCTTTTAGAATATATTGAAGAAACTGTTTTATGATCTTTGATCCCGAGTGATCTACATACAATTTCTCGACTGGCTGTAAGATTTGTTACAACAGGGAATTCTGAAATAGTCTTGTTATCAAGCAAAGGTTTGTTTATATAAACTATCGGATATTTCTTAATTTTTTCGAGAGAATATTGAATAGCTGTTATTTCATGAGTCGTGGAAATTTCTTCTGAAGGCCTAAAAATAGAGTTTTTTTCTGACTCTAAGAATGTTCTAAGATCAAGAATGTTGAATACTCCTTACTATAAACTTAGAATAAAAGATAACATAATCTAATTTATATAAAAATACATCTATACCACAATTTAAATATGATTAATTAGGATATTTTATGGAAAGCAAGAGCAGAATAATTATTGGAATTAGTGGAGCTTCCGGAATAATATACGGTATAAGGCTTCTAGAGGAATTAAGCAAAACTGATTTGGAAACTCACTTAGTTATTTCAAAATCTGCGGAACTTACTTTAAGCCATGAAAATCAACTAAAATCTTCTGAACTTAAGAAACTTGCAGACGTATACCATCCTGTTGCGGATATTGGTGCATCCATTTCTTCAGGATCTTACAAAACATTAGGAATGATTGTCGCTCCATGTTCAATTAGAACTGCTTCTGAGATTTCATCTGGGGTTACTTCAAACCTTTTAACCCGTTCCGCTGATGTTACGTTAAAGGAAAGAAGAAAGTTAGTGTTAATGGTTAGAGAATCTCCCTTACATACAGGTCACTTAAGGACATTAACAAATTTATCTGAAATAGGGGCTATAATAGCTCCTCCTGTGCCTGCATTTTATTCTAAGCCAAAAAATATTGATGATATTATTAATCATAATATTGGCAGAATATTAGATTTGTTTGATATAAAAAATGAATTAGTGGATAGATGGAACGGATAGTTTGTTTCTAATATTATTAACTTTTTGTAAAACGTCAAAATGAACTTAAAGATTGCAAATGATAGTCTTATTAAGAACCCTTTCTGGGAATTCTCAATTGATTTCTATGATCATCCTGGCATAAAGGATATATTGTTAATTATTCAGGACAGATATAATTTAGATATAATTATCTTATTAATGTGTATATGGTTAACAAAAACAAATATAGAAGATGCTCTTGTAAAAAATATTTTATTATCATCAATCAAGATAACATCTGAATTGCAGTCTAATATAATTTATAATATCAGAAAGAGTAGAAGAGGTCTAAAATCTTCATTCAAAGACATTAAGCTAAGAAGCTATGATTTAGAAAACTATATTGAAAGCGCAAGAGATAAGCTCAAATCCATCGAGATTGAGCTGGAGGCCTTACAGGTTTTTTTGATTTATACAAACCTAAAAAATAATTTCAATATTTCAATGTATAAAGAAGATTATTCCTCAAATAATGTAGAAAATTCCGTTCAAAACATTGAAACATATTTGAGGATTAAAAACATTGAATTATTTAAGGAAATTAAAGAGAATTTAAGGGAGAGAATTAGTTCATATTTTTTAGTAAAGGGTAAAAAAGAGGGCGAGGAATTATGACCTCGCCCGAAGTTTCAGGGACGCACCTCTGGAATACCTTCACTCGGTGACGCAAACGCATATTTTCAAAGATTTGCTGTTTTGTCACTACTTTTTGTGTTTATGAACACAAACACATACTATATATTGTGTAGCGACGCAGCGTAAGCAGTTGTAAGTAGTTATAATTTTAAGGTTTTTTGCATTACAAATAAAATTTAATATTTAATAAAAAAATCACTTTTTTAATAAATATTCTATTCATTAACGTATAAAGAGTATCTATATTAGCGAATCGGAACATAAGCTGTATTTTCGTAATATATAAAATAAATCGTTTATTTTTAATTTTAATGGAGAAATCAATGGCAATTCAGCTAACCGTCAACGGTAAAAAGCATGAAGTTGATGAAGATCCAGAAACCCCTTTGCTATGGATTCTTAGAGATACATTAGGTCTAACGGGTACTAAATACGGTTGTGGAATAGCTGCTTGTGGTGCATGTACAGTACACATCAATGGTGTTGCTGAGAGATCTTGCTCCATACCACTCGAGTTTGCTGAAAATGCTGATATTTTGACAATTGAAGGCCTTTCTGAAGATAGAAGTCACCCAGTTCAACAAGCTTGGATAGAAAAAGATGTTCCGCAATGTGGATATTGTCAGTCAGGAATGATTATGACTGTTGTTTCTCTTTTAAAAGAAATACCTTCCCCAACTGATCAAGATATTAACGACTATGTCTCAAATATTTGTAGGTGTGGTACTTATACCCGAATTCGTAAAGCGATTAAAAGAGCTGCTGAACTAAACAAATAATTTTCAAGATTTATTTGCTTAAGACTTAAATTTTTATTTGCGATATTTAAATTTTTTTAATTTTTTTTGATACATCTAATATGATTGCTTAATTATGAATTATGATGAACTAAACCCAATACATGTTGCAAATGGTTGGAGAGAATCTGGTATAGAATGTGCCCTTGCAACGGTTATTAATACATGGGGGTCTTCTCCAAGGCCAGTTGGCAGTCAAATGGTTATTAATGTAAATGGAAATTTTTCTGGTTCAGTTTCTGGAGGGTGTATTGAAACTTCAGTGGTGTCTGAAGCATTAGAAGTAATCAAGTTCAAAAAATCAAAAATGCTTGAATATAATGTAACCAATAAAAGTGCTTGGGATGTTGGCCTTACATGTGGGGGTAGGGTGAATGTATACCTGGAGCCTATCGAGTGAAGTTTTCTATAATTAAGAAGATAAAATCAAAATTAAAAGAAGATCAATTTTGTGCTGTACTGACGGATATTGAGTCAGGAAATCAAATATTCATTGATCATAAAAAAGACATTGCTGAGGTTGAAAATGAAAATACTAAAAAACATTTAACTTTAATGCTAGGGGCTGGCATCTCAGGGCTTGTTAAGGAATCAAACTTTTTTCTAAAAGTTTACGGGCCAATATATAAGATGATTTTGGTTGGATCAGTGCATATTTCTCAGTACCTTGTTCCAATGTCAAAGCTGGTTGGTTTTAAGGTAATTGTAATAGACCCAAGAGAATTTTTTATTAATAGTTACCAGATGCCTGATATTGAAGTAATTAATGAGTGGCCTGATGAAGTTATAAATAAGATTGGTATTAATTCTAGGACAGCGGTTATAACACTTACTCATGACTCGAAGCTTGATGATCCAACATTAATAACTGCACTTAATTCTGAATGTTTCTACATAGGAGCACTTGGTAGTAGAAAAACTCATCAAAAAAGGACTAATAGATTATTAAAAATGGGAATTAAACCAGAAAACTTAGAGAGAATTAGCGGCCCAGTCGGGTTAGATATTAATGCGCAATCGCCGCAAGAAATAGCAGTATCAATCCTTGCGGAAGTTATCCAAAAGAAGCAAGAGGTTAATTAAATAGGGAATGATTTTTAAAAAAGTTAAAGTTCAAGATGCGTCGGGAGCAATCTTAGCCCATAAGAGGATTGGGAAAGATTGGTCAATTAAGAAAGGGCAAATCCTAACTAAAGATAATTGCGCAAAACTAGAGTTAATTGGAATAAAAGAAGTATTTGTAGCTATCTTAGATAAGGAGGACATGCATGAAGATGAAGCTTCTTCTTGGTTAGCTAATGAGATTATGGGTAATGCGGTTGAGGTTACAGTTCCATTTACGGGCCGTTGTAACATAATTTCCAAAACAAATGGTATATTGTTAATAAATAAAGAAGTTGTAAATAAGTTAAATCACGTAGATGAGGTTATGACAATAGCAACTTTGCCTCATAGATCTTCTATAAAAAAAGGTCAGGTTGTCGCTACAATAAAAGTTATTCCTTTTGCAATTTCAAGTAAAGTGAAAATACGTCTTCTTGACATCTTGCTGGGTAGCAAAAATATAATCTCGATAAATCCTTTTAAAAAGAAAAAATTTTCATTGATTAATACAACGTCGCCTACTCTTAAGGATAGCTTAGTTTTAAAAACAACAAATGTAACAAAAAATAGAATTGAAAATATTGATGGTACTTTAGTTTCTATTGACTCATGCCCTCACGATATTGATTCCGTGTCTCTTAAAATTTCTAAAATTTTAAAACTAAAACCAGATATGATTATTATATCCGGTGCACATGTTTCAGTTGATAGAAATGATATATTACCAATGGCAATTATTAAATCTGGTGGGGAAATCATTTACTACGGTATGCCTGTAGATCCAGGAAACTTAATGTTATTAGGTAAGGCTAATGATATTTACATTCTCGTATTACCTGGTTGTGCAAGGTCTTTGTCTAAGAATGGTATTGATCTAATGTTAGAGCATTTTTCTATTAATTCTAAATTAGATAAGGATTTTATATCATCACTTGGTGTTGGTGGGTTACTAAATGATACTTCTGTCCGTCGCTCTCCCCGCGAAAATAAAAAAAAATATGAAAAAGTTATAGGAAAGGATCCATTAATTTGTGCAATTATACTTGCTGCGGGTCAGTCGAAAAGGATGGGGAGTAATAAGTTATTAATTCAAATTGATAAGAAGCCATTGATAAGGGTTATAGTTGATGCTGTTATAAATTCACGTGTAGATAAAGTTATTGTTGTTACTGGTTACCAGGAGAAGTCAGTTATGAACGCATTAAATGGTATGAACTTGGATTTTGTATTCAATGAGGATTACAAAAAAGGTATGTCTTCTTCTATTAAGGCAGGTTTAGATTATGTTCCTGATGGTTTTGATGGGGTGCTCATTTGCTTAGGTGATATGCCTCTATTAACATCCAAGCATATTAATGATTTAATTAATCCCTTTAATCCTAATGCTAATAGGAGCATTGGAGTTCCTATTTATTATGGTAAAAGAGGAAATCCAGTACTATGGTCAAATAAATATTTAAAAAATTTTACTAATTTATCCGGTGATATAGGAGCAAAGGGTCTTATCAAAAAACACCATCCAAATGTATATGAGGTGGAGTTTTATGATGATGCTGTTCAAGTTGATCTAGATGTTAAAGATGATTTAAAAAGATTATAATTTAAATTAGATGTCAATAATGTGGTTCGAAATATGAATGAAAATAAATCAGATGTTATAATTATTGGGGCGGGGCCTTGTGGCTTATTCGCAGTCTTTGAGTTGGGTCTTTTAGGCTTAAAGAGTATAGTTATTGATATACTTGATCGACCGGGTGGACAATGTGCAGAGCTCTATCCTGAAAAACCAATTTATGATATTCCAAGTCGGCCTAAAGTAACTGGGAGGGAATTAACTGATAGTCTGATGGAGCAAATTAAACCTTTTGAACCAAAGATGTATTTTAGCCAAAGGGCAGATAGTCTAGTAAAGCTCTCAAATGGTAATTGGAAAATTAAAACTGACTTAGGTATAGAATTAGAAGCTCCTATAATATGTATTGCTGGAGGAGGTGGAAGCTTTACTCCAAAAAAACCCAGGATTAATGATATAGACTCTTTTGAGAACAAGTCTTTGTTTTATTCAGTTAGAAAAATTGAAAAATTTAAAGGAAAAAATCTTATAATTGCAGGTGGCGGCGATTCAGCTCTGGACTGGGTTCTTGCATTGAATGCACAAGTTAACTCAATGCATCTCATACATCGAAGATCTGAATTTAGAGCAATGAACGATACCGTCGATAAAGTGAAATTACTAGAAAAACAAGGAAAATTAAATATCCATGTTGGTGAAATTGATAGTCTTAATGGAGGTAATGGAAATCTAGAATCTGTAACAATAAAAAATAAACTTGAAGATAAGAATTATAAAGTAGATTGTGATTCAATGTTGGCATTCTATGGTTTAACTATGAAGTTAGGTCCTATAGCCGATTGGGGTATTAATATGGATAAGAATAGAATTCTAGTGGATACAGAAAAATTTCAAACTTCTGAAAAAGGAATTTTTTGTATCGGTGATATGTGTTCTTACCCTGGAAAATTGAACTTAATTCTATCTGGATTTCATGAGGCAGCGTTAATGGCACATGGTTGCTTTAATATAGCAAGACCAAATGAAAAGCTTAGATTTGAATATACAACTACAAGTAAAAATCTCCAAAATAAGCTTGTCTGTTAAGTAAATTTTATGAATAAGATAAATGAAGAGGCTTTAAAGAGAAGAACTTTTGCCATTATTTCTCATCCAGATGCAGGTAAAACAACCTTAACCGAAAAACTTCTTTTATTTGGAGGTGCTATTAACCTTGCTGGTGCTGTTAAAGCAAAAGGAGAACGAAGAAGAGCTCGCTCTGACTGGATGAAAGTAGAAAAGGAAAGGGGTATATCAGTTGCATCTTCCGTAATGACCTATCAATATAGTGGTTGTACATTCAATTTACTTGATACACCTGGGCATGAGGATTTTAGTGAAGATACTTATAGAACATTAACTGCAGTAGATTCAGCCATAATGGTTATTGATAGTGCTAAAGGAATTGAGGCACAAACACTTAAATTATTCGAAGTTTGTCGCTTAAGAGATATACCTATTGCAACTTTTATAAATAAACTTGATCGTGATGGATTAGATCCTTTTGAGCTTATTGATGAAATAGAGAATAAGCTTGCTTTAGATGTTGTTCCAGTAAGTTGGCCTATTGGGATGGGAAAACATTTCCTAGGTTGTTACGACCTCTTAAGGGATTCACTTCTACTAATGTCACGTTCAAAGGGCGATAAGGCCGATGATGGGTATTTATGCTCAAGCTTTGATGACCCCAAGCTAGCTCAAATGCTACCAGAAACTGCCTTAGTTAAATTAAGAGAAGATATTGAAATGGTTAAGGGGCTATTTCCATCATTAGATCATAAAAACTATCTTAATGGTTCAACAACACCCGTTTGGTTTGGAAGTGCTGTAAATAATTTTGGTGTAAGTGAGTTGCTTAACGGTCTGACTAATTTAGCTCCATCTCCCAGAAAACAAAACACAAATGAGAGGGAAATAAGTCCTGGTGAGGAGCATGTTTCTGGTTTTGTATTTAAAATACAGGCAAATATGGATCCTAATCACAGAGATAGAGTTGCCTTTTTTAGATTAAGCTCAGGTCATTTTAAAAAAGGCCAAAAGCTTTTGCATACACGTTTAAAAAAGAAATTAACTATTCATAATCCCCTTCTTTTCTTAGCTCAAGATAGAGAAACAGCAGAAGAAGCATGGCCTGGTGATATAATTGGAATTCCTAATCATGGAAATTTAAGAATTGGTGATACTTTAACTGAGGGAGAAGTTATTCATTTCAAAGATATACCTTGTTTTGCTCCAGAAATTTTAAAAAGTGTCAGGCCGAAAGACCCCATGAGGGCAAAGCATTTAGGTAAGGCTCTGCAGCAATTAGCAGAAGAAGGTGCAGCAAGTGTTTTTAAACCACTAGTGGGCTCAGAGTGGATTGTTGGTGTTGTTGGGGTGCTTCAATTTGAGGTTATGGCAGACCGTATCAGGACAGAATACGGAGTTCCGGTTTATTTTGAAAATTGTTCATTATTCACTGCTAGATGGATATTTTCTGATAATTCTATAATACTTAAAGACTTTATAAAAAAGAATGAGATTAGTGTTGCTGATGATCATGATAGTATGCCAGTTTTCCTAGCTAGGAACTCTTGGCATTTAGACAAGACAATAGAAGATTTTCCAGAATTAGAGTTTAAAAAAACAAGAGAACAAGTTTAAAAGTAAATATTTTTATTATTATATAGTTAAAAAACTAAAGACTTGATATAAAATGATGAATTGCAAATAAGTTATTTTTATCCTTCCAAATTTTACCTTCAGTAAATCCATTATTACAAAAAAGATTTTTGAGCTCACATTCTTTGTATTTGTATGAGTTTTCAGTATGTATAGTTTCACCTTTATTAAATTTAAATAAATAATCTCTAACTTGTACGGATTGTTCTAATTTACTCACAAGATGCATTTCTAAACGACTTTTATCTTCACAAAAAATTGCATCATGCTTGAAGTTTTCAAGAATAAAATTAGCGCTAAGTTCATTATTTATTCTTTTTAGAATATTTAAATTAAAATCTTTAGTTATACCCTTTGAATCGTTATATGCATTTTCTATTATTTTTTTATTCTTAAATAAATCAAAACCTACAATTATTTCACCATTTGGTTTTAATGCTTCCGCTGTATTCCTAATGAAATTGGTAATTTCTATTTCAGAGAAATTACCAATTGTTGAACCAGGAAAGAAAATTATTTTTGGTTCTTCTGAAATTTTATTAAACTTAATTTTTTTAGTGAAATCAGCACATATGTTATTAATTTTTAATAAAGGGTATTCTTTATTAAGATTTTTACATACCTCTAATAGGTATTTTTCTGAAATATCTATTGGTACATAACTTTTAATTATACTGCCAGAATCTAAAAGTATTTTGATTTTTTTACTAGAACCAGAACCATACTCTATAAGATGTTTATTTCTTATAATGTCTGATAATTCTTCTGAAATCTCTTTAAGTAATTCAATTTCTGTTCTAGTTAAATAATATTCTTCCAGTTCACATATCAAATCAAAGAGATGCGAACCGTGTTCATCATAAAAATATTTGGATGGTAATGTTTTATGCTTCTTACTTAAGCCTTCCACCACATCATTATAGAATTCAATCATATAATTTAACTAACTAATTTGCTAATCTCACCCCAGAAAACATCCATCTTTGATGCGGATAAAAAAAGTTACGGTATGTATTCCTAATATGTTTTTCGGTTGTTATACAAGAACCCCCTCTAATTACAAACTGATTTATCATAAATTTACCATTATATTCTCCAATTGCCCCTTTTGATGGGCTGTATTTCGGATAGGGGGAGTAATTGGAAGACGTATATTCCCAGACACCTCCAATCATATTAGATATTTCTAATTTTTTTAAACTTATTTTAGGTACTAGAATATTATCATCTAGTAAATTACCATTAACGTCAGAGTAATTTGATGCTATTTCCCATTCGAATTCTGTTGGTAATCTTTTTGAACACCAATTCGCGTATGCATTCGCTTCATAAAAGCTGATATGTGAAACTGGAGCGTCAAGATTTAGTGGTAACATTCCATATAGGCTGAATGAGTACCAGGATGAATTACTATCACGAATCCAATACAATGGAGAGCACCATCTGTTTGTATTCACTTTTTCCCATCCATCAGATAGCCATAGCTCTGACCTCTCATATCCACCATCATCTATAAATTCAAGCCATTCGCGATTTGTTATTGGGCGATTGGAAATCTGGAATGGCTTTAGCAATACCTCATGTTTAGGGCCCTCATTATCATAAAAGAATTTGTCCGACTCCTCAAAATTCTGACCAACTTCTACTATACCCCCTTCAACATTACTCCAAGTTAACTTACTCTTTGAATGTTCGATTGGTTTATTCAATGTTTTATATGCTGGTCTTAGTGGATTTAGGTAAAAAGCGTGCAATATATCCATTAAAATTAATTCTTGGTGTTGTTGTTCGTGATTAATCCCAAGCACTATCAAATTACAAATTTTTTTAATATTATTATCTGTAGCTACATCAATTAGATGATTAATATTATCATTAACATATTTT
>NZGX01000065.1 GCA_002691085.1 Rhodospirillaceae bacterium
ATATATTCTTGGAAAGAATCAAGTCCTCTCAGCAAAAGTTTATGATACAGCTGGCTGGAAATAATCTTATTTATTTTTTAAAAAACATAATATTTAATAATACCAGCTCCACTAATATTCATATGTGTTCCACGATCATTTTGGTTAGGAAAAATTACTTTAATATTATCAAAGATTTTTTTATCAGTGTTCATCAATCTTGCTATATAATACGTATTAGCTATTGTGACCTTGCAGGCCCCTCTGGCAACTGCTTTTATTTGTGCTGTGTCATTGCCTTGTGGTTGTCTAGCAAAATTAGCAACAACACCCTTAGCCCATATTTTTGCATTTTCCTCACCAATATAATTTATGATCGATGCCATTAAAGAAATATTATAAATATTACTTGAAGAGCGCATGCAAATACTTTCTTTTAGTAGTGGATTAGCAAGATCTTTATAATTATTTATTTCGAGGGGCATGCTAATTTTATTGTTTATAATAATGACCCTAGCTCGAGTAGATAAACCAAACCAATATCCTTGAGGATCTCTTAAATTTTCTGGAATTCTATCATTAAGGGTCTTTGAATTGATTTTTTGAAATAAATCTAATTCCTTTGCTCTCCACAACCTGCCCGCATCGACTGTAATGAGAAGATCTGCAGGTGATAATTCTCTCTCATTATGTATCCTTTCAATTAGCGCATCTGCTTTACCTTCAATTAGATTGATTTTTACCCCTGTCTTTTCCTCAAATGTTTCATAAAGACTAATATCTGTATCGTAATGACGAGCAGAATAGACATTGAGTTCCTTAGCTTTCAAAGAAATTAAGTGATCAAAATGTAGAAATAGAGAGAGAAAAATAAACAATATTTGATAAAGCAATTGATTTACCCTTAAATTATTAGTGGATCAATAAATAATATTAGATTGTTTCTAATAACCATTTGCAATTTAATCAAGAATAATGTAAATGATAATGATTATCATTCTTAATAAGAATAGTAAAATTTTATAGACATTTAAAAAGGCTTAGAACCATATGATGTCATTAAATTAGTTATTTTTTTTCGTTGGTATTTATTACTCTTCACCTCAGAGTACCAACGTTCTGGGCCCCTTAGCTTAACCCTCACAGCTTTGGGGCCTTTTTTTTGAAACTTATTTTTTAAAATAACTATTAGGACAATGACTAAAATGTGAAGGACATTTTCTAATGAAAATTTCAGATATTATACTTTCTTTTCCAGTAAAGCTTGTTTTTATCAAATTAGTCAATCCTTCAATAAAAATGGGGTTTGTGCCTACAACAGGTGCTCTATAAAAAAAAGGTACACCTGCTGCAATTGAAAGTTCCCTGTATTCTATGTCAAGTTCAACAAGTGTTTCTACGTGTTCTGAAACAAATGCTATTGGTACAATCACAACAGGAACATTATCTTTACCAGCCCTCTTTATTTCTTCTTCTGTAGATGGGGTAATCCATTTAATTGGTCCTAATCTACTTTGGTAACAAGTAACATGATCTAAGTTAGAAATTCCTAGAGTATTAACTATTGCTGCAGATGTCTCTTCAATCTGCCATTGATAGGGGTCTCCTGATTTAATGGTTTTTTCAGGCAAACCATGGGCAGATAATAAAAGCCTTGGTTTTCCATGGGCTTTGGCTTGATCTAGGCCTTGTTTTATATTTTTAACTGATGCATTTATAAATTCTTGATTTGTAGGATAACAACATAACACATCTTGGGGTGCTTTAAGACCTATTCGAAATGCTTCTCTTTTAAAGGCTTTAATCGAAGTGCCTGATGTTGTGCAAGAAAACTGAGGGTATAGGGGCATTAATATTATATTATCTGGATCATATTCTTTGATTTCTTTTGTAACCTCAGAAACTGATGGTTTCCAATATCGCATAAAAATAAATATCTCAAAATTATTAAAATATTCTGAAAGATTTTTTTTTATAGCTCTTGCTTGAGATAAAGTCTCAGGTAACAATGTAGACTTTCCCCCAACTTTTGCATATATCTTTTTTGATTCGGGTGCCCTTAGGATGGAAATAATCTTAGCTAAGATCCATCTAAATGGGTTAGGTATCATTAGGATGGCAGGGTCGTTGAACAGGTTAAATAAAAATGGCTGAATTGCCTCAGGTTTATCTGGACCTCCAAGGTTGAAAATTACTATTGCCACTTTTTTATTTATAGCCAGCTTTTTAGCTCCCTAGGGCTATGGTTAAACTATTTTTGGATTATTAATTTATTTTTAAACTTAATTTAACAAAATCAATATTCGTAATAGAGTAAATATATCTTACTTAAAATTTTTACAAGATTTCTTTGCTCTGGATTTTGCATGCATTAAAGAATACTGTTCAGCTAGATAACGATTCTCATACCTCTCAATACAATTGGTATATTCTGGGTTATCACAAGCAGTTAATAAATTAGGAATTACCAAAAGAAAAAATAAATAAAGTGCTTTTTGTAAGGTTTTCATTATAGATCACATTTCAAAGTCATGTTTGTAATGAGACCAGCATCTTGGTTATCTACAATGTGCTGGATAAACCCAGTAAAGGCAGAAGTTACCTTTAAATTCATATAAAATTGATCACTCTCTGCTTGAACATCAAAGAATTCAAGAAGGTCACTGACAAAAATTGTCCTTGAAGTATTTGGTTTTATCGTATCACCAAGAGTGAATCTTCCCAATTCCTCGCCATTTCTTGCATCCTCTGCGATAAAGATAGGGTTGTTATCACTCTCTCCAGTGTTATGAGCAACGATATAACTTGGAAACCTTGGGAGTTTTGAAGTATGCACTGCTATCATATTATCAAGATTATCTGATACTCCATTATCACAAGTTGTAAGATTAGCAAATGATCCATCCGAGGGATCCCATCTGATGTGTTGTGCATATCCTCTGAATGATGAGGATGCAAACATTGATAAAGTGGATCCAGATTTTTCTTGAAATAATTCGTCTAATACTAGATCACGTTCAATTTCATTGATACTTATTTCAACTGTAGTACCAGCTGAAATATTCTTTTCGTATGCACCTATGAGGCTTCCATTCCCATCGTCCATTACTTTTAGTGTTAACACACCCTGCGAGCTGTCTCTGTTATGAAACCTGAGTAGACTTTTTGCTGTTGTATCTGATGCGGGAGATAGATAAGAAATTATTCTACCAGTTATTGATTTGGTGGCCCCAAGCGAGCGTAAGGCGGCATCTAGATCAATAAGTGGTGTTTCCCAAGACCAGTTCTCTAATGTTTTATTTATTCCTGTTTGTTTCAGTGCTATCTCAATATCATCAATACTCGCATTTTGTTTAGCAGATTTTAATAATGCAATAGCTCCAGCAACGTGAGGGGTAGCCATCGAAGTTCCAGTAAAAGCAGCATAAGCATTATTTGTTATTGCTGAAACAACCTGAACACCTGGCGCTAGAACATCTACCATCTCCGCATGATTTACAGACTGATGGGGTTCAGTTGTTATAACTGAGCTCACTGTCATAGAAGTTGAGATACAAGCAGGACTGCTTATTAGTCCAACTTCGCCCTCATTTCCAGCAGCAATGGCAGTAACTACACCTTTTTTCCTAAGTTCATCAATTGCCCATTTTCTGCTATTCTCATCACAGAAGCTCTCAAACAGACCACCTCCCAAACTCATATTAACAGATGCAATATTGAGATCTTGTGTCCTATCTAATGTATAGTTAAGCGCTGATAATTGTGAAGAAGTATATGAGAGTTGACAGGATTCTGCCCCTCCACAATCTTCAGTATTATTAAATGTTGTAAATACTTGTATTGGAAGAAGCTGTGCTTCAAATGCGACTCCCTTTCTTTTGACATCACCAGTGGTATCGTTACCTGCTGCAATTCCTGCTACGTGACTTCCATGTTCGCATACTTCAGTTCCTGGTATACAATTACTTGCAGCGCCCGTTCCTGTTTGACTTTCGAGGCCATTTGGACAAAGTGATTCGTCTGTTTCATCAAAGGTATCTGAGAAGCATGCCTCATCAATAATATTCGTTTTAAACATGTCATGATTTGTATCTATACCATCATCTAATACAACAATTACCTGACCAGCGCCTGTAAATCCTTGGTCCCATAATTTATCAGCATTTATAAAACTAACTGTTTCATCAAGAAGAGGGCGACTAAAATTATTTAATTGACCCGTTTTAATCTTTTCTACTTTTTTTGTAATTATTTTTTTTTTTACAATCTGATTTTGTTTGAATGTTTTGTTTAGAGATATACTCTTAATATCATTTCTTAGGAGAAGTTTCTCAAATCCTAACTTATCTATAGTAGTAACAAAGTAAGGAAGGTTGGAGTAAGTTTTTTTTATCAGGATACCTTGTTCTGATAGAGACTTTCTTAGCTCATTTTGTTTAATTTTGATGTTTGCTTTATTGTTAAGAAATGATTCACTTGATTGTGTATTGGAAAAATTGCTATTAGCTTTATTTTCAGTAGTGAATTCAACAATTACAAGGGCTTTACCTTTCTTGTCTATTTCATTGACAACATCAGAAAAGATTTCTTGTGCTCCCGAGGAGTTGGAAAGGAAAATTATCAATAAAAGGTACTTTAGGTTGTTTAATAGTTTACAAAACATAAATCCCTCATAATTTGCTTAGCTTGATCTTTTATTAAATTAAATAAAAATTAACTATTTTAAAGCTTTATATATCCAATCCTATTTGATTACCTGAACCTGTTGCGTTAACAACACTTCCTGGGGATTTTGCATCACCGATAAGGAAATATTCAACATCAGCATCCCTAATCTGGGAGAGAATTTCCAGATTCGGAGACCTTGGAGTTGCGTATGTTAGGAGGCTGAGATTATCTAGGTTAATAACTATTTCATTATTGTAGATATTTTTTAGGCTTATTTTACCCTCTTCTAAAATCAGAGAGTCTATTTCCGAGCTTGTAATTATATTAATTCCCATTTTATATAGTCTCGAATAAATTCCCTGCCTGTTGACCAATGGCTCGTCTGAAGCAATTCTATCTCTTGGGGTAATGATGAAAGTTTTTTCAAACTTACTTGCTAACCACTCTGCTGAAGAATATGTCATTTTGGTATGATCACAATCATAAATTATTGCATTACCTTCTTGTGAGGAAGGACGATCTAGTAACATAGTCATTGTATCCCTTAAATCAGGAATAATACCTTCTTCTTTCAGCTCTATAGGTAAGCAAGAAGGCCATATCATAGATGCTCCAGAAGCAAATATTACTGAGTCTGGATTTAATCCCAAAACATCAGATGCAGAAGCAACTATTCCAGTTTCTAATTTAACACCCTCTTTTTTAGCCCTTAGGATTTGATAGTCATAAATGCTTGATAGATTTTCGCCACCAGGTAAATATGCATGCAATCGAGTCTTTCCCCCTGGCTCTGCAGATGCACAAAATACAGTAACATCGTGTCCTCTTGCCTTTGCTATCCATGCAGCTTCCATGCCAGCTATGCCAGCCCCAACAATTACAATTTTTTTCTTTTTTGATGTTTTGTTAGGTTTCCAATTAAACTCATCCTTCTCCCCAACTCTTGGGTTATTATCGCATTTAATCTTATTTCCAGAGGTAATACTATGCCAGCATGTATTTAATGACACACAATAACGAATTTGTGCTTCATTGTTGTTTAATGATTTATTTGCCCATGACGCATCAGTAACTAAAGGACGTCCAAGCATTACTAAATCAGCATTACCGTTTTCTATAGCATAATCTCCTTCATTGGGGTCTGTTATTAGGCCTAATGCACCAACTGGGGTTTTCTTAAAAGGTTCTGAGAGTGATTTTATTTGTGAGATAAAGGGTGCTCTTTCTCCATGTAAGTCTGGAAGATGTCGATAAAGAGAGTCCGAATGCGCACCCCAGCAATATGTTACGTAATCTACATTGCATGCACTTGCAATATTCTTAGAAATTAATTTTGATTCTTCCAAATCAATCCCACCCTTAACTTCATCATCTCCTGGGAGTTTTAGGCCTATGATAAAGTTCTTCCCTGATAGACTTCTTATTGCGTTAACTACATCTACAATTAAGCGAGTTCTATTCTCCCTTGAGCCACCATAATCATCATCTCTGATATTTGAATTTGGAGATAAGAACTGATGAAAAATATGGCCATGACCTGCAGAAATTTCAATTCCACTCCAGCCGCATTTCATTAACCATTCTGAAGACTCAGCAAAATCATTGATCATAATTTTTATTTCTTCAGTCGTTAGGCTTCGGGCAACTGTCCAGCTAATTCCATCTGGAAGAGAGGATGCACTAACCGCATCTTGTCTTTTTCCTCCCTCGTGATTGCCTCTACCACTATCTTGCAGCTGACCAATCATGTGACAACCATTACTTCCAACAATATCAGAAAAACGTTTTAGACCGTCTTCATTTGATTTACCAAAAACCTTTATTCTTCTTGGGGCTATATTCCATCTTGTTGTTCCCATTGGTTCGGTCACTGCCATTGAGACACCACCTTTGGCACGATTAAGGTAGTAATTTATTGTTTCATTGTTAACTTTTCCATCTTTTACATATCTTAGGGACATGGATGCATGAACAACACGGTTTCTCAAGCTTTTACTACCAATTTGAATAGGTGAGAATAAATTTGGGTAGGTATTATTTGTCATACTTTTAAATACTCTAGTATTTAGATTAATAAATTCTTTCTTATCAATAAAATTAGGACCATCTGGGGAACAAAAAAGACTAAATTTAAAGTTTTTGTTGATCCAAATCTAAGATAATTACATTATAGAATATATTATATTTTTTGGTATCTTTATAGTTTCTTTAATATGGAGATTTTATGATTAACCTTTCGCAGAGAGGCAGGGCTGGATTAGAGTTTCTTGGTTCTTTACAACCGTATTCATCAAGTAAAATAAGACAGCTAGCAAAAAAAGATTTTAATAAAGATTCTGATGGAAAATTAATGACTGAATCTCATCAAAATCAATTTACTCTTAAAAATTGGGTAAGTAAGATTAAAGAATATAAGAAAGTTGCACATCGTTCTTTAGCCTATAGACATGAAAGATTCTACCAAAGATACGTCGCAGAGGAAAATTTTGTAAGAGCTATTCCTGCAATTGAGGAGAAAAGGGAGGAAGCAGAAAGAATTGTAAATATTTCTCATAAAGATTGCGGAGGTTCTTTGGAATTAGATAAAGATATAAAAATACCTGAATATTATGAAGGTGTTGAATGGCACTTGGAACCAGGTGGTTGGGACGGGTATGATTTAGCAGGACCAATGTTCATGTCCGGCATTGGAAAATATGTATTTTCAAGAGGTGGCTTTGCTGCTGTTGAAGTTGGTGATGATATTAGAAATCAGAGAGTTAGAGTTACAAGTCATTTACCTAAAGAAAACTATAATTGCATTTATGAAATGGGTTGTGGAGGAGCAACAACTCTTGCTGCGTGTCATAAAAATTACCCAGAAGCAAAACTAATAGGAAGTGATTTATCTCCTTCACTTCTCAAAGCTGGGCATAATGTTGCCAAGGCAATGCAAATTCCTATTCACTTTAAACAACGTGATGCAAGAAAAACAGGCGAGCCTGATGAAACTGTAGATGCTGTTGTTATGTACGCTCTTCTGCATGAGATGCCTGTTTCAGTATGTATAGAGTCAATTAAAGAGGCTTTTAGGATTTTAAAGCCCGGCGGTGATATAATAATAAATGATCCACCACCTTTTTCAGCAGTTGACCCATTTCAAGCTGTTATTCTTGATTGGGACACAGAGAATAGGGGAGAGCCATTCTTTTCTGAAACTTGTTCTATGGAATGGGATAAAGTTCTAAATGATATTGGCTTTATTAATACCAAAGCTTTTAGTTTAGGTAAAAGGGGTTATCCTTGGGTGGATATAGGTACTAAACCACTTTAATAAGATTTTTATTGTTTGGAAATTTAAATGAGTTATTCAGTTAAAGAAACATCATCATACAAAGAAGATATTGATGCTCTAATGAGAATAAATACTGAGTTAATGTCGGAGCTATGGATATTAAGGGATAGAGTTAAAGTACTGGAAAAAATACTTGAAGAAAAAAAAATACTAGATCCCATGTGTGTAGATGACTATGTACCTGATGAGACCTTTTCAAATAATCTTGAAATAGAGAGAGACAAATTTGTTAGAAGAATTGCAGGTTCTCCATGGGCAAAGGATATAAACTTGGAAACACTTATTAAAAACGGCCAAAGGTGATTTTTCATAGAGACTTTAGAAATTTTATCAATTGTATTCTTTGTATTTTATCCAGTGACCTAAATGCCTCTGCTGATTTTTTTGCTTCTCCCCCATGCCATAAAATTGCTTCTTCTAAATTTCTCGCCCTACCATCATGTAAATAGAACTCACTTCCTGAAATTTTTTTTGTAAGACCAATCCCCCAAAGCGGAGAAGTCCTCCATTCTGATTTTTCAGGAATATTAAATTGAGATTTATCTTCAAGCTCTTTACCCATGTTGTGTAATAAAAAATCACTAAATGGGTGGATAATTTCTCTTGTTTCGCCATTTCTTATCACTATTGACGGCAAGTGGCATAGGTTGCACCCAAGTTGATCAAAAACTACCTTTCCATTTTTGACTAATTTGCTGTTTCTATTTCTTTTTTCAGGTACAGCAAGGAGTTTTAAGTATCTATTTATTTTATTGAAGTAAATTTCGTTCATTTCGGGATTAGTATTAGAGGATTGACATAGAGTATAATCATTATAACAATCTTCATCTCTTAGGATTGGGTTAGTGACACCCATATCTTCAAATGATGCAATTGCATTTTGGATTTCCAAACTTTCTATTGAAGCTTTCCAGCCAAACTTACCAATGCTATTTTTATTATTTTTAATATTATTAATAATATTTGCTTTACCAGATATACCATTATTATCGGAATCATAATGGTCAGATATAGATAATAAAAATTCATCCGAAATGCTATTTATTAGCCCCATCCCTAATAAGGGTGGTGGCATTCTAATAGAAAAAATTGTATCGGAAGAAATATTTTCAGGTGATATTGTTTCAATTATCAGTTTTGGTTTTCGTAAGAAATAGATTTCACCATCAACATATTTATGTTTTGTCTCAATCCATCTTATGCTCACCTTAGCTTCTGGTTTTGAATTGTGTATAGCCCTATCTTGGATTTGCTCACCAAAAAAAATATTTAATTTTTTATTTTTAGAGGTTTTTCTAGGTTCTAGGATTTTTATTACAAAAGTCCTATTTGAAATTTTCTTACTATGTATTCCTCTTCCATTTCTTATATGGCAGTCTGAGCATGCTTTTCGGTTAAATATAGGTCCTAAACCATCTAGATTTGTCTTAATATTTTCAGGTTCTAGCCATTGAAAATTAAATAACTTATTTCCTAATAAAAAGTCATCCTTATCTATTATAGATGCTGAAGGTTTTATAAATGTCAATGCTTCGGAAGATGATACTGGTCTACTAATACTTCCGCCTAACTTATGGCTAAGTGGTAAATTAATTAAGTAGTCTCTAGTAAAGAAGTTTTCAGCATGAGAAATAATAATATTTTTAAAAAAAAATAAAGTCGATAGCAATATAGTATTAGTTAATATTCTTTTCATCAATTAAACTACATTATAGATTTTAATTAACTCAATTTATAATAACTTGAATCAATAATTACGTTAACAATATTTTCTAAGTTTTTATGCAAAATTATCAAAATAAAGTTTCTAAATCAGAACCAAAGGTAACCATTGATTTAAGCGCAGTTCTTGTAAGTTTATCTGATGGAATACCAAAAGTCTTACTAATTGAAAATGAAAAAGGTGACAATGTAATTAATCATAGGCTTCCTTTTGGACCATTTAATCCCAATATTAATCGAACAATGGAGGAGTCAGTCAGAAAATGGGTTCTAGAGCAGACAGGGTTGAAACTTACCTTTGTTGAGCAGCTATATACTTTTGGTGATAGATTTAGAGGTATAATCAATAATGATGATCCCGTAATTCCAGTTTCAGTAGGTTATCTTGCTCTTATAAGTCGAGTAACTCCAGAAAATTTATCAGGTTCAATTTGGCTTGATTGGTATAAATTATTTCCCTGGGAAGATTGGAGGAATGGTCAACCAAAAATTTTAGATTTAATTATTAAACCCAACTTAATGGCGTGGATACAGAAAGCCAAAGGGCATAATTCTAGATTAGAAAGAAGATATAGAGTTGAAGTTGCTTTTGGATTTAGTGATTTTGGGTGGGATGCAGAGAGGGTATTAGAGAGGTATGAATTACTATATGAGACAGGTTTAGTTGCAGAATCATTGATTGATGGGAAAATACCCTTCCCTGAAGAAGATTCTATTTACGATTCTACTGGATTACCACTTTACCAAGACCATAGAAGGATACTTGCAACAGCATTAGGTAGATTAAGAAGTAAAATAAGATATAGGCCTGTAATTTTTGAATTAATGCCTGAAGTTTTTACTTTATTTGAGTTGCAAAAAGTTGTTGAAGCTTTATCGGGAGAAAATCTCCATAAGCAAAATTTTAGGAGATTGATAGAAACTGAAGGTTTAGTGGAGCAAACTGAAATGGTCTCAGAGAAGACAGGAGGTAGACCAGCAAAATTGTATAGATTTAGAAGAGAAGTCATTAGAGAAAAACCTTCTCCAGGCGTTAGATTTTCAAGAAAAGGATCAAAAATCTTAAACTAATGGTTGTACTTTTATTTAACGTTCATATTGACATTTTACTCTAAGATGAATAGCTTCAAAAAATAAATGAGTAAGACTCATTTTTTTGTGATTTAAGATATGCTCATTATTAGCATAAGGTTATTAAGTTTATCAACTTAGGTTTTGTGGGTGATATGAATAGATTAGCGGTTCAGGGCAAGGATTATATTCACGACCCATTATATTCTAGGGTTAAGGGTGTTATTCCTGAGATAGAATGGTCAGTCTTTGCGCCGAAGATTAATGAAATTAATCGAATAAAAAGAGATATGAATGCAGTTATCTTAGGTCATAACTATATGACGCCTGAGATATATCATTGTGTTTCAGATATAGTAGGAGACTCTCTTGCACTAGCAAAACATGCTGCTAATACAAAAGCAGATATTATTGTGATGGCTGGTGTTCATTTTATGGCCGAGACTGCAAAACTAATTAATCCAGAAAAAAAGGTTCTTATTCCTGATTTAAAAGCAGGATGCTCTCTAGCGGAATCAATTACAGGAAAAGATGTCCAGTTAATTAAAGAAAAGTATCCAGATACCCCTGTTGTAACATATGTAAATACTTCAGCTGATGTTAAAGCAGAGTCAGATATATGTTGCACCTCAGGAAATGCAAAGGAGATTATCGAGTCTCTTGGTGTGAAAAGAGTTATAATGTTACCAGATGAATATTTGGCGCAAAATATAGCCAAAGAAACTGATGTTGAAGTTGTAACATGGGCTGGTAAATGTGAAGTGCATGAAAAATTTACTCCAGAAGATATTCGTAATTTTAGATTAAATCATCCCGGTGTTGTAGTTCTTGCACATCCTGAATGTTCACCAGAGGTTATCGATGAGGCTGATTTTTCTGGCTCTACGGCAGGTATGTCTAATTTTGTCGGAGAAAACATGCCTCAAAAAGTTGTTTTGGTAACTGAGTGTTCTATGAGTGATAATGTTTCAGCTCAGTATCCATCACTTGATTTTGTAAAACCCTGCAACCTTTGCCCTCACATGAAAAGAATTACACTTGATAATATTTTAAATTCCCTTATCAACTTAGAGCATGAAGTTACCATTGACTCTAAAATAGAAGCTAGGGCAAGGCTTTCTGTTGACAGAATGTTAAATGGCTGGAAACCTTTAAATTAAATTATTTAATTAGATGAACCAAATTTCTTCCATAATCCCTTTATTACTTTTAGATAAGATAATTGTTAATGCTTTAGAAGAGGATTTCGGGGTAGGCGGTGATTTAACCTCTGCTTTAACTATTAATCAATTTACAAGCTCTAAAGCAGAAATTATTGCAAGAAAACCTGGAGTTGTTGCATGTCTAGAAGTTTCAAAAAGAGTTTTTAATATTTTTGATCCAGATCTAAAAGTAGACCTTCTTGTTAATGATGGTGATATGATAAAAGCAAATACTCCAATTATAAGTATTAGTGGTAAATCAACTTCTATTTTAGGAGCGGAAAGGACTGCTCTAAACTTTTTGGGTATTCTAAGTGGCGTTGCAACAGAGACTAGAAGACTTGTCGATAAGATAAGTGGGACTAATACAAGAGTATGCTGTACACGTAAAACAATACCAGGATTAAGAATTCTACAAAAATATGCTGTTAAATGTGGAGGTGGATTTAATCATCGTTTTGGCTTAAGTGATGGAATTCTTATTAAAGATAATCATATAAAGGCATCTGGAGGCATCAAAAATGCAGTAAAAGAAATAAAATCTATTTCTGGCCATATGCAAAAGATTGAAATAGAAGCCGACAATATTAATCAGGTGATTGCTGCAATTGACTCAGGAGTAGATGTTATAATGTTAGATAATATGACTTTATCAGATATTAGAAATGCGCTCAGGATTATTAATAAAAAAGTATTGGTTGAGGCCTCAGGCTCTATCAGCGTTGATAATATTAGGGATATCGCAGAAACGGGTGTTGATATAATTTCTGTTGGATGGATAACTCACTCTGCACCATCATTAGATGTTGGTTTAGATTTTAAGGATTAATTAAATATATTTCATGATTTCATCGTAGCTTCTCTGAATGCTTTCTTTCCCCTCTTCCTGTATTTGTGATAATTGTTTCTTAATATTTTCTCTATTATTTTGTTTATTTTGTTTTATAAATAAATGTTCTAAACAGAAATTTAGTTCTTCTTGACTCTCAATTTGCATAGCAATTTTTTTATTAATCATTTCTTTAGAGATTTTTTTAAAGTTTTCCATATGGTTGCCAAAAATAATTTGACAGCCAAGCTGAGCTGGTTCTAAAGGATTTTGCCCTCCTTTTTTCTTTCCTAAACTTTTACCAATAAAAACAATTGGAATTATTGAGTAAAGTGTTCCTAATTCACCAAAAGTATCTAAAATATAAATATCCGAATTCTCATCAGGAAACCTTCGACTTGTCTTCCTTATACAGTTAAGTCGGAGTTTCTTTGATAATTTTTCTATATCTTTACTAAATTCTAAATGTCTTGGTGCAATTACGGTTAAAATATCTGGCCAAATCTTTTTTAAATAAATATGAGAATTAATAACAAATTTTTCTTCCCCTTTATGAATGCTAGCAGCTATCCATACAGGCCTACCCGTTATTTTCTTTTTTAGCTCTTCTCTTAAATCATTATTTATTGGTAA
>NZGX01000066.1 GCA_002691085.1 Rhodospirillaceae bacterium
ATAAAGATAAAAGAAAAAAATATGATCAAAATCTAAATGATAATGGTGATTCTACTTGTAATTATAAAGAGACATTTCATCATGACGATGAAAATTTTAATGCTTCAAATTACGATTCTACTATTCACAGTGCTTGGTTGGTAGCTGAGCGAGTTTATCCTGAAATTAATAAATGCCGTGAAAAACTAGGTCAGTTAAATAGTACTTTGGCTATAGCGTATACTTCATATTTAGTTGAGCATAAAGCATTTAGTAATGCCTTATCATTATCAAATCAATTCCAAGAAATGTTTTTATCCACATACTTTGGCAAGGATAAATCAATACAAAAATTAGCATTTCAACTTATAATTCAGGGTCATAAGCATCTTGCGGTTGATTTAAATAAAATAATTAAAGTCATTGGAACACCTGAACAAACAAATGGATTAATTGATAAATTTCTAACAATTCATAATTTGTCTAAAGATGCCTATTGGAAAAATACTAGGGTAATAAAAAATATAGACTTTAAACAATCTTATAATAAAATACTTAATGAAAAATATGACTTAAAGAAAACTGTTGATGGATTTTATGGGAAATTCAAATAAAACTATGAAATTTAATGTATGAAAAAAATCAATACAGTTACAGAATTAAGAAGAGTTTATAAACAGCCTCATAAAGCTGCTTTGCAGAAAGTAATAAATGAACTTGATAAGCATTCAATTCATTTCATTTCTCTTTCGCCTTTTTGTATAATTTCAACTTCAAATAATAATGGAAATTTAGACGCTTCTCCAAAAGGTGGTGATCCTGGGTTTGCAAAAATTAAAGATAGTAGAACAATACTTTTTCCTGATTGGCCAGGTAATAATAGATTAGATAGTTTTACTAATGTTATTGAAAATCCAAATATAAGTCTAATCTTCTTTGTTCCTGGAATTAATGAATCTTTAAGAGTAATTGGAACAACTTATATTAGTAATGATTCGACTTTATTAAAAGTTTTTAAAATAAAAGAAAACCTACCCTTATCTGTTTTGGTAATTTCAGTAAGTGAAGTTTACTTTCACTGTTCAAGGGCATTGATGAGATCGAAACTTTGGACTACTGAGAATAAAATATTAAGATCAGACTTTCCTACAATGGGTAAAATTTTACAGGATCAAATAACCGGTTATGATGGAGATTCAGCAGATAAGCTTATTGAAGAAAATAAGTATAAATTGTATGAAGATATTTAGAGAATTATCCACTAATTTTATTTTTATTCCATATTTACTAGGTTTTCTTGGTTTAATACCTTTTATCTATTTTTCATTTATAGATAATTATTTACAAATTTTTACTTTAGAAGATCGTTTCACTTTTATAATTACTTATGCAGCGATTATTTTATCATTTCTTGGAGGTATTCATTGGGGAGTTATTTTACTAGAGGTAAATAATACAGAGAAGTATAATAGATCTAGATTAAGGTTTACTATTAGTGTTATTCCTTCTGTGTTAGGATGGGTAGCTCTTTTTTTACATGAATATCATGGTATAATATTATTGTTGTTATCTTATCTCTTAATACTATTCTATGATTTTATTACTTTCAGATTTGCTAATCTTTTTATTTGGTATTTTTTTCTACGTTCAATACTAACTTTTATTGCAGTTACCTCACTACTTAATATATTTTATCTCCTTATTTGATCAATGTTAATAATTTTATGATACTATAAATGTCAAAATTATCAGGAAATGTAGCAGTTATTATCGGTTCCTCCGGTGGTATTGGTGAAGCTATCACTAACAAACTATCTGATTTAAAATGTTATAAAAAAATTTATACATTTAATAGAACTAAAATAGAATCTTCTATTCAGTATACAGAAAACTTTTTTTTAGATTTTAAAGACGAAGCCTCTATTATCGAAGCATCAAATTTATTTGTTACAAGAAAAGAAAAGATTGATTTATTATTTATTTGTACCGGTATCCTGCATGAGCCAGGAAAAATTAAACCAGAAAAATCATGGAAAGAAATTAACTTAAATTCATTTAAAGATGTTCTAATGATTAATGCAATTGGCCCTGCACTTATTGCAAAGCATTTTATTCCTCATTTTACTAAAGATACAAAATCTATATTTGCTGCTATTTCAGCTAAGATTGGAAGTATAGAAGATAATAGATTAGGAGGTTGGTATTCTTATAGATCTTCAAAAGCAGCTTTAAATATGATTATAAAAAACCTTTCAATTGAGGCTTCATATAAGAGGCCAAATATAATTTTTACTGCACTTCACCCTGGGACTGTTAACACGAGCTTATCTAAGCCATTTCAGACATTTATAAAAGATAAAAATATATTCACTCCAAAGAGATCAGCTGAATATTTAATTAATGTATTGGAAAAATTGACTAATGAAGATAGTGGTAAATTATTTTCATGGGATGGTTCACAAATCCCATTCTAGTAAGGTTGAAGGACCCCTACATGGGGCGGTAGGGGCCCTTCTTTTTTCCTTCCGATGAGAGGGGTGTCCCATATGAAGGAAGGGGAACTTTTAATTATAAATATTTTTAATTATTATGATTTATGTGTTGATGATGTCTTAAAGTTTGCTAAACGAAATACTTCAGATGTATACAAACATGTGGCAACTATTAAAACATGTATTAAAACAGTTGGACCATATAAGTATAGAATACCTGCTGAAAGACAAAAAACCACAGACCAAGTCATGGAAAGCAAGCACATAATTTGGAACTTAACTATCTTAGATAGGTTGCGAAGAGGATTTTGCTCTGGATCCATTACTAATTTATAAAATTTACTTAACATAAAACACCTATTTGGAATGAATATATTGTCTATTTAATAATAATAAGCTGGAACCCAGCCCTGGTTTATTTTGAAAATCATAACTGACATCCTTAATTGTTTGTCTGATATTGTTACGTTTATTTAAAATTATTAGATTACAAATATAAGAATATAAATAACTAATCTAAATCATTAACTGTAACGTAAAAAATGGTATGACCCACGCAAAGATCTATTATGATGGTAATTGTCCTATTTGTGCCAAGGAAATTGCATTTTATAAAAAAAATATAAGCGGTAAATCATTTAATTGGATTAATATAAACAATTGTTTACAAAGTGATTACGAAGCAAACTTAGATTTTCAAAAGACCAAAGAGAGATTTCATATAATAACCTTAGAAAATGAGATCTTGATAGGGGTAGATGCGTTTATTTATTTATGGAGACATACTCCTAAATTAAGATATTTTGCGCTTATTGGTAAATTTCCAGGAATTTATCACATTTTGCTTTTTTTCTATGAAATATTTTTATTTTTTAGAAGATGACAAAAAACTAGACTTTAGCAATTTTTTTTTATTTTTTAGACAATTTCTGATAACCAAGAATACTTACTAAAACATCATCAGGGTCATAGAATATCATTTCTGTATAAATACCTGCCTTCATAAAATCACTATCTTCGGATTTTTCATACTTAGTAGGATGGGTTAAGAAAACATATCTATTTTTTGATAACTTAGAGTATAAAGTATCAGGATCATCTGTATTAAATACTATTGCTACCTGACCATAATGAATTTTACCAACTTTGGGTTTTACTAATTCTGGAACATCCTTTGCAGCAATTTCATATAAACCAATAATTCCGCTGCTACTATTTTTAGATGAGAGATGACATATATGCATCTTGCAATCATCTAAACCAATCATTTTTCCAATTTCTTTTCCTGTGACTATTTTATCCTCTTCTATTTTAAAACCTAAGATGTCTTTGTAGAGAGATAATGATTTTTTTATGTCTTTACAAAATATAGTTGTTCTTTTTACTGGACTTACTTGCATAATAAAACCTTTAAACTAAATATGATTATACCCATCTGGTTCAACACTCTCATGGTGATGCCACATCATCCACTTCCCATTAACTTTTTTCATAACATCAGTTATTCTCATTTTTGCTTTCCACGCATTTGGTTCTTTCCATTCTGCTTCCATGGAGCTTAGGACAATTGCAATATCGCCTTTTATTTCAACTTTTAAAGGTTTTATTTCAAAAATAAATTCTCCGCGTGCTTTAGTATTCTCCTGATCTTTTTTATGAAAGTCTTTTACTTCGGATCTTGATTTAAATAATTGGGGAAGAGTACCATCCCAAACGGTATACTCTTCCAATTGAACCTTTTCTATCCCTTGTGGATCAAAACCCTGGTAAGATTTATAAACACCTTCAATAATCCTAAATGCTGAATCTTCATCTTCCGTTAATTTTTGGGTCATTTTTTATTCCTCTTTTTTATTTTTATTTTTTGTTAAATTATTTCTTAATAAAGTTAAGTTGATAGGCTTATCTGATCGTTTATTAGTATTATTTTTTAAAGATTTCTTTTGTAAGCTATTTGAGATTTGTGATCTAATTTTCTTTTTAATAGTCATATTAATAATATTTTTTATATCTCTTGAGTTAGTTTTTTGACCAATTAATTTAAAAATTTGAATTATAAATTTACATATTTCATCCCTCGGGGAGATATTTTGTTTAAAATTGACGGATGCGAGAGCCGGGACGTCTGCAGTATCAAAATATAAATTAATAAGTTTTTCTATAAGTATATCTTTACACTTTTTCCTAATTTCTGGGTTAATTGATCTATCTTGATCTTCAATAACGCTTGGAATGCCCCTTTTAATTTCTTTTAATCCAGATAAAATTTCATGAATATTAATTTTTTTATCAAAACCAATTTTAGGTTTTTCTGATATTTTCCCTCTTAAAGCAGATAGATTTAATAGGTTATCTAAGAAGTATTTATTTTCAGGTATATTTTTGATCAATTCACTTATTATTTTTTCTATTTTTGATAAAGCTTTAATATTATCAATTTCACTAAAAGGGCTCTCCATTGGTTTATTATTATTTTGGGATAATTTATTTTTTGATAAATCTCTATAAAAACTATTTATATACTCTTCTATCTTAATTTTAAAATCTAAGTTAACTTTTTTAATTGAAAATTTTTTTTGATAATCCTTAGATAATGATTCTATAATAATCTTATATTCACTATCGGAAAACTTGTATTTTTCAGGCATTAATCACTCTTTTTACATAATATTTGAAATATATAGTTTAAAAAAGTATTCTATAATTTATAAGTAAATTTTTAACCTTATGAAAGATATTTTTATTAAATGAAGCATTTTCCAAATTTATTATCTGAAATAAAACTTGGCCCAATAACGCTTAATAATAGAGCAGTTATGAGTGGTCATGGTATGGCATTAGGTGGTGGTGAGATTGGGATTAGTGATAGATTTCATCAATATTTGCTTGCAAGAGCTAAAGGTGGTGCAGCAATGATTGGAAGCGAATCTGCCCCAGTACATCAAAGTACCGTTAGTAGAAGCTTAGGTATTCGATTATACACCGATGAAGTTATATCAAGTTTAAGATATACGGCTAATGAAATAAGAAGAGAAGGGTCTCGTTTAGCTATTACACTATGGCATGGCGGTCATAAAGATAGCTTTATAAGGGGAAGTTATGCCCTTGCTCCATCTCCTATTCCAAATAAAATGGGTGAAGTTCCTAAACAGATAACGAAGTCTGAAATTAAAGAATTGGTCAAAGCGTACGCTGAAGCGGCCCTTAGATGTAAAAAAGCTGAATTAGATGCTATTGAAATACAGACATCAACTGATTATCTACTTGGATCTTTTTTATCACCTGTTTTAAACAGAAGGACTGATGAGTACGGTGGATCCTTTCAAAATAGAGTTAGGTTTGTTGTCGAAATATTAGAGACAATAAGAGAAAAAGTAGGAAGTAATATAGCTGTTGGAATAAGAACTTCAGCAAGGCATGATATTCCTGGTTCTCCAATTGATTACGGTCTAGAAGAGTCTATTGCAAGTATGAAGCTCCTGTCTGATAATGGATTAATTGACTATGTAAGTGTTATGACAGGTTCAGGTTGGGCCCCACCATCATCTTCCTCGATTCCTCATATGTCACAGCCAAGAATACAATTAAAAGAAGAAGGAAAAAAGTTTAAAGAAGCTATAAGAGTTCCAGTAATTATAGCAGGAAGAATAAGGTCACCTGAAGAGGCTGAGAATGTAATAAGTGATGGCATAGCTGATATAGTTGCTATGGCCAGAACCTGGATAGCTGAACCTGATTGGATTGCAAAAATAAAAAATGACCAATGTGATCAGATTAGACCTTGTATGTCTTGTAATCAGGCTTGTGTGGGTTTTGTCTTTAGAGGTCTTCCAGGTTCATGTGTTATAAATCCTACAGCAGGAAAAGAATCAACAATGGGTGAGGTCGAAAGATCACCTTCGCCAAAAAGAGTTGCTGTTATTGGGGGTGGTCCTTCCGGACTCGAGGCAGCAAGAATTCTGGCATTAAGAGGTCACCAAGTTACTCTTTTTGAGAAAAATAATCGCCTTGGAGGACAATTATTCTTGGCAGCGAATGCACCTTATCGAGATGAAATGATACCAGCTCTTAAATGGTGGATAGATGAAATCTCAAGACTGCAGGTTAAGGTTTTATTTAATTCTAAAATAGAACTTAATTCTGACTTAGATTATGATGAGGTTATTTGGGCTGTTGGATCTTCTCCAGGGAATACAGCAATATGGAAGCTAAGACCTTATCTGTTTAATGGTATTGAGGGAACTGAGACACTTCCTTCAGGTAGAGATATTTTAGAACAAAAAATTAAAGTTGAAGGGGATGTTTTAATTATAGATGAAGAAGGTGGATGGCCAACAATTTCCTTAGTTGAAACATTAGCAAATGATAAATTGATTACAAAACTTACAGTTGTTACTTCTGAACGGTCTCTAGGTGAGTCATCTCTTACTCTTTCCTGGGAGCATGCCTCAGTGCTTGATAGGTTGAATTCGATTAACAAGTTAGAGATTATTCCAAACAAACTTGTAAAAAAAGTTGAAGAGGACTTTGTTATATTTGAAGATGATTCTTCACTTGGTTCTTTTAGTCAATTCATACTAAATACAGGGACGGTTGCTAATTCATTTCCAGAAGATGCTAATGCTGTTGGAGATTGTATTGCTCCAAGAGGACTATGGGCTTCTACCAATGATGCAGCAAAATTGGCCAGATCAATTTAGATATTAATTAATTATTTTCTTGTGATAACGAATGAACTGATGAGTAGAGTAGCTCTGTTATTTCAGAAAGTTTTTTAATATGATTAATTTGGTTCCAATGAATAATATCGCCAATTTCAATTTTTATATTTTTATTAAATTGCTTTAATGCTTCGTTAGCAAGTAATCCGGTTCTTAAAGTTGGAGATATATGGGAAGCTATATGGAAAGCCCTACTATTCGAGCCATAAAAGTAGATTGGTAAAATTGATGCTTTACTTTTTTTAATTAGCTTTGCGGTAAATTTTTTCCAAGGCTCTTCTACAACTTTACCAAAACCAAATTTATTTGCAGTTGATACATTTCCAGACGGAAAGATAATAATAGGTATACCTGATGTTATGTAGTGAATTGCAAGTTTTTTTGATTTTATATTGGTATTTATTGCATTTTTGTTATTACTGAAATCTATCGGGATAAAATATTGAGCTAAATCTTTGTCTTGGTATAACATTGAATGAATGATAATTTTAAAATTATTTCTTATTTTCATTATCATTTCACATAAAACTAAGCCATCAACAATACCAAATGGATGATTTGCTATTACAACAAGTGGGCCTTTAGTTGGAACTCTATTTAATAAATTATTATCATATGTATAACTTATGCCTGAGACTTTTAGTGCGTCGGAGAAAAATTTTTCAATATTAAAGCAGTCATTTTTTATATCAAAATAAATTTTTTCTAACTTTTTACGACCAAGTAATATCTCTAAAGAAGAAATAATACTTCTTAAAAGCCATGGGTCATTAGGGTTGGCATATGAAATTGAAGGCTGATCTCTTAAATAATGTTTAAAGAGCGGATCCAATTTCTCATCTCTTTTATAAGATATATGACTCATCTATTAGTTTAACAATTTATTTATAAGGCTCAGGATGAATTTTAATACCATTAATAATTTTACAATAATGTTAAATATTTATATTTTAATTCAACTATATAATGTTTTTATAAAAGACTTTTAAATATTGTAAAAATATCACTTATTTAATACGTTATGAATTTAATTTATTATGTTATATTGAGCTAAATCTTTACTTCCATGAAGGTGGATCACAGTTGTTTTCTCCCTCAGGGCACCAAAAGAGGCGGCCACTTTTTGGATCAAATACATAATCAGATGGTAATTCATAAAAAAAACCTATTATAATCATCATAACTATAACTACGGTAGTTAGTAAGATAACTTTTTTATTCGAATTCATAAATTTCTTCTTATGTATTTTTACTAAAATGACTTTGCTATATTTTTATTATATAGAATTTTTGAGAAAAAAATGAATTATAAAGTAAAAGAAATTTACAAATCTATACAGGGTGAAGGTTTTCATACTGGAAGAGTAGCTATTTTATGTAGATTTGCAGGTTGTAACCTTTGGTCAGGAGTTGAAAAGAATAGATTATCTGCCGATTGTACTTTTTGTGATACTGACTTTGTGGGGACAAACGGTATTAATGGTGGAACTTTTTTAAGTGCTGATATTCTATCAAATCAAATAGAAAGGCTTTGGGGGAAAGGAAAAAAATGACAGNTTTGTGATTTTAACTGGCGGCGAGCCAATGTTACAAGTTGATACTCCACTGATAGATTCTCTTCATGAAAAAGGATTTTTTGTTGCAATTGAGACCAACGGAACAATAAAAATAAATGAACCAATTGACTGGATTTGTGTGAGTCCAAAAGTGGGAGTTGAGCTTGTTCAAAAACAAGGCTCTGAGTTAAAATTAATTTATCCCCAGATAAATATTGATCCTTTTATTTATGAGTGTATGAATTTTGATTATTTTTATTTACAGCCAATGGATAATTCACGATTAAAATATAATATGAAAGCTTCAGTTGAATTTTGCCAAAAAAATGCACTTTGGCGTTTAAGTCTTCAAACACATAAATTTTTGGGAATTAGATAATATGTACAGGTTATGTAAGGAATTTAGATTTGAGTCAGCGCATAAGCTTCAAAGAAAAATTAAGTCTGAAGAAAGTTCTCAAATACACGGTCATTCATATAGAGTTGAAATTATTCTTAAGGGGAAGCCGAATCAAAAAACTGGTATGATTGATGATGCTGAATTAATAGAAACTAGATTTTCTGATATCAAGCGCAAATTAAACCATAAACTTTTGAATGATATTGAAGGTCTTTCGGTTCCAACGATTGAAAACATATCTTTCTTTATTTGGAAGGAATTGAAACCTATTTTTCCAGGGCTTGATAAAGTTATAGTGTATAGGGATAGCTTATTTGAATCCTGTTCTTATTCGGAAGAAGTTTACTAATGGTTGATAGAGCTCTTCTGCTTTTTTCAGGTGGTCAGGATTCAACAACATGTTTAGCGTGGTCCTTAGAAAAATTTGATGAAGTATATACTCTTGGTTTTTCTTATGGGCAAAGACATTCCATAGAGCTCGAATGTAGGCAGAAAATTTTAAATAAATTTAAGCATTTATTTACACATTGGTCTGCTAAGATCAAGGATGACATTATTGTAGATCTAGATTTTTATAAAAGATTTTCAGATAGTGCGTTAACTAGTAATGATGAAATAAAAATCATGCCTAATGGATTACCTTCAACTTTTGTGCCTGGGAGAAATATAGTTTTTTTATCTATCGCCTCTAGTTTTGCATTGTCTATGAATATAAAAAACATAATTCTGGGTGTTTGTGAGACAGATTACTCTGGGTATCCTGATTGTAGAAATAATTTCATTAAATCAATAAATAATAGTATTAATTTGGGTGTAAATGACAATTTGAAAATCTTTACACCTTTAATGTTTTTAGACAAGTCTCAGTCATGGTCTCTTGCATATAAACTAGGACATGATAAACTCGTTAGATTAATTATCGATGAAACCCATTCTTGCTATAGAGGTATTAGAGATCATAAATACGAATGGGGTTATGGATGCGACAATTGTTTTGCATGTAATATCAGATCAACTGGATGGTTAAACTTTTCTAATTCATCCTGATTATTAATATCACGGGGTATTTATGACTACACAAGCTGATCATGAATTAACAGTTAATACTACACATAATGAAGATTCTCTTCAAACATATATTTCCACATTAAGAATGTTTATATTAAATGAGATTGGAAGTGGATTAAGGGATGTTTACTCGACTAGAGTTAAGCCTGGATTTATTAAAGATAATGGAAGAGAACCAAAGACTGAGCATGAAGTAAGAAAATTAATGATGAATGACTCTTACTGTCAAACATGGTCAAGTATGATGAGGTCATGTCAGGAAATGATCTGGGACTCAATAATACCTTCTATTGAGAGAGCCCAACCCAACCTTAATAAAGTTGCATCTGAATTATCTTCAAAAGGAAAGGGTACCCTGCATTTGGATCCATTATTAGAGGTTCCAGGATATGTTAAAGCCTGTGATATACATTTAATGCCTGGTAATTACAATACTGATAGAGGTGGCTTTGATGTTACACAAGGCGCTCTTTATGATAGGGGCGTCTATGTTTACGCTGATGGGAACGCAGGGCCTTTAGGAGATTCAATAGGAAGGTCATTGGCTAAGCATTTAAAGTTAAGATTCCCTAATTTTAATCCAAGCAAAATTTTAGACATTGGTTGTACAGTTGGGCATAACTTATTGCCGTTTAAAGACTTATACCCAGAGTCAGAATTACATGCAATTGATGTCAGTGCGCCTGTTTTAAGATATGCACATTCAAGGTCAGAAGCTCTTGGATACCCTTTAAATTTTCATCAAATGAATGGAGAGCATATGAAATTTCCTGACAATTCATTTGATTTAGTTTTTTCTATTATTACTTTTCATGAAACTTCAATAACAGCAATGAAAAATATTTTAAAGGAATGTAAACGTGTACTACGTCCAGGAGGTATGATGATACATATGGAGCTACCTAGAACAAAAAATATGGACCCTTTTGATGCTTTTTATTTAGATTGGGATTCATATTATAATAATGAACCTTTCTATCAATCATGGACGTCAATTGATTTAGAAAAAGCTTATAATACTGCTGGTTTTTGTGAAGAAAAATATTTTGAAGTTGTTACTCCAGATGTTTATGTAGTGCCCGAGGAAGATTTTAAAAGAGCTGCGGATGTAGATATTAGCAAGGAAAAATATCACCGAGGAAGATTGGGTGAAGGCGTTCATTGGACAGGATGGGGATCCTGGAAATAAATTATTTTGTGTCTACTGCCCACCAAGTCTTAATTGCTCCAGCAACTCCTGTGGTAAAACATATCCAAAAACTATTGCCAAATCCAACTGCTAAGATATCACTTAGCATTGGCCCTCCATATGAGTAACCTTGAGTATATGTTGCATCTATAACTACTCCAATAAAGAGTGCTGTTAGGAAGAAATAGAATGAAAATCCACCAAGAATAGCAAATGGAATTAAAAACTTTCTCTCTAACATTCTACTTCTCCAGAATAATTATATTATGCAGATGAATCCTATTTTAAATTTAATATAAAACTTTATCTCAAATTGGTCATTTTAAATGTTAAATATATCCAAAAGTAAATTACATATTTTTATTTCTATTACAATTTTTTTCCTAATGCTATTCTTTTATATTTTTTTTGCTAATTCTACTTACCAATTTAAGTGCGATCTATTCCAATTATCAGATAATAATAATTTGCCATACGATTCTTTAGATGTAGAAATTATTGAATATGATTTTTTAAGAAAGATTATGAAAAAATCTTTTGGAAAGATAAATATATTTACTAAAAACAATCTATTGATTGAGGTTGATCACGTTTATAATCTAAGTAGATACCAAACATTACATCTATATAATAAAGCGCTTGGGAAGGGAGGTGTTAAAATAGGATCTTTTTATAAAGTTAGTAAAAATTTAAGATTAACTATTGAGAATGAAGAATATTACTCAAAATGTATTATTAATTAAGGCATAAGCCTCTTTTTGAGGGTTCATATTTAGTGCCTAATTTATCAAAACATTCAATAGAAATTGCTTTTCCATCTTCATAAATGCTTTTTTTAGATAGTTTACCATTGCTATGATACCATTCAGCGGTATTAGTAATTTTATCATTGATGTAATTAATCTTCATTTCAATTTGACCATTTGCATAAAACATTTCATGAAGACCATCCAGTTTTCCAAGTTTATAATATTCTCTTAATCTTAACCTGCCATTGGTCCAATATCTTTCAGTTTTCCCATCTCTTAAGCCATTTTCAAAAGTGATAATAAACTTTCCATTTTTTTGTGAGATTGCCTTACCCGTAAATGGATCAGCTGTTCCGATTATATAAGCTATTCCCTCTTTATATCTTAGGTTTTCTTGTCTTACTTCCTCATTCGAGCAACTGTTTAAAAAGAGAATTATAAAAACTAGATTTTTAATTTTCATATATAAATAAACTTTCTTTGCTAATAATTTAATATATCATTCCCAGATGATAGCTATATTAAATAAATAATTCAATATGGCTATTCCTAACGTTCTTATAACTAAATAATTCTTATTAGATTCTCATTTTTATATGATATTTTTGTTTATTTACTTAATTTATATCGCATTGCTTAGGGCTACATACATTTTTCATTAATATTCCGGAACCATTTTTATACTTAGAAAAGTTTCTCATTTTCTTTATTTTATTTCTAAGTTATTGTTTACTATCTATTGTATCTTAGCTGAAATATAACTTAATCATATTTTTTTAATTATTGGTGTCTCTATGAATAAAATACTTCTTGTTTCTATAATATCCTTAATAATGTCTTCTTCAGTTTACGCAGATGATCATGAAACTAATACAAATTGGGTTCATTTTGGTAATGACAGTGGGGGAAGCCAATATTCACCATTGGACCAAATTAATATAAATAATGTTAAAAAATTAGAGATTGCATGGGTACACAATTCAGGTGATTTTAAAAATAATCCAGGAGGATTATCATTCCAAGTTACTCCAATAATGGCAAATGATTTACTTTACTATTGCACTCCTTTTAATCGTGTTTTTGCAATTGACCCACTTACAGGTGATGAAAAATGGGTTTTTGATCCTCATAGTCAGAAAGGTGAAAATACTCAGCCACTTATAGAAGGTGAGAGGCTCTATGGAACTTGTAGGGGGGTATCTTATTGGGAAAATAATAAA
>NZGX01000067.1 GCA_002691085.1 Rhodospirillaceae bacterium
CCATTGAACCAATAAAAACCTGAGTTCGAATAAAATTCAGTTTGTGCTAAACCAATTTGCATCATTGTATTTTTTGCTGAAGTTTTTTTAGAAGCCTTTACGTAGCCATTATAGGAATAGATGCCGACAGCGGCTAACGTTCCTATAATCGCTACAACTACTAAAAGTTCTATTAAAGTAAAACCTTTAAAATTTTTATTCAACTTAGATAGCTCTTATTCAACAATTACTCTTTTTGTAGCTATACTTTTAATTTACTCGAATAGAATTAACCCTAATAAAATTTCAAAAAAACTTGTTGAAGTATCTACTCTAGGCTATACGCTTCCTGGAGCAGTAATAGGATTAGGAGTAATCATATTCCTAACTTGGGTTGACCTGGGGATAGCAAAATTAGCTTTAACTTATTTCAAATATGACGCAGGCCTCATTCTTACTGGAAGTATATCGGCGCTAGTTTTAGGTTATATAATTAGATTCCTTACAGTTGCCTATAATAGCTGTCAAAGTAATTACTCTCAACTTGATAAACTAATTGATGATAAAGGAAAAGTCCTCGGCGCAAAAAACTCAAGGATAGTAAAAGAAATTCACTTACCCCTTGTTCTACCTGCAATCCTTTCTGGATGGTTATTGGTTTTCGTTGAAGTAATAAAAGAACTTCCTGCAACACTTATTCTTAGGCCATTTAATTTTGAAACACTCTCAACAAGTGTATATAGGTTAGCATCAGACGAAAGGATAATTGAGGCGTCATCGTCATCTCTTTTAATAATATGCCTAGGTGTTATTTCTGTATTAATTCTAACTAGCAGATCAAGTTTTGGAATATATACAAAAAACTAATTTAATTTATTCCAAGCATTTAATGCTGCAATTTTATAAGCCTCTGCTAATGTTGGAAAGTTAAACACATTCTCTACAAAATAGTTCATACATCCATTTAATTGCATAACAGCTTGTCCTATGTGGATTAATTCTGCAGCTCCTTCACCTATAATATGGACCCCAAGCAATCTCTCGTCCTCTTTAGAAAATAAAAGCTTCATAAGGCCAAATTCAACACCCATAATCTCTCCTCGTGCCGTTTCTCTAAAAAGGCCAATACCCTTTACATAATCAATTCCTTCTTCATTTAATTCATGCTCTGACATACCTGCTGTAGAAATTTCTGGAACAGCATATATACCGTAAGGAAGAACTTTTGGAAGACTAAAAATTTCTCTTCCAAAAGCATGGCATGCAGCAATTCTTCCTTGAGCCATACTTGTCGAGGCTAAAGCAGGAAAACCAATAACGTCACCAACTGCATAAATATTATCTGCCGCCGTTTGAAATGTATCAGGATTAACGCTAATTCGTCCTCTTTTATCAACATCAATATTGCAACTTTCTAGGTTGAGCCCATCCGTTGAACCCAGTCTACCAGCTGCGAATAAAACCATCCCAACCGTTAAAGTATCTCCATTATCAAGTTGAACATTTACTGCATTAGAATCTTTTGAAAGTACTTGGTCTAATTTTCTTCCTAACTTAAAATCTACTCCTCTTTGGGTTAAAATTTTTGTAAACTCGTCAATTATTTCTCTATCAATAAATTCTAGATATTGGCTTCTTGGGTCTATAAGTATTACCTTTTTACCCAGAACATTTAAAATTGAAGCATATTCAACACCTATAACTCCAGCACCTACAACAAGAACTTTATCGGGAATATCTTCAACTTCTAAAATTTGATCACTATCACAAACGTACTTACCATCAAAATCCAAATTACTTGGCCTAAAACACTTAGTACCAACGGATATTATTATTTTATCTGCTTTATATTTCCTGGAACTACCATCAACTCCATTAACCTTTATTGTGTTTCTATCAATGAAGCTTCCAAAGCCACTAACGCTTCTAACAGCATTTCTATCAAATTGATTATTTAGTAAATTAACTTCTCTATCTTGTGTTTTGTGTAATCGATCAAGAACTCTAGAAATATCAGCACTCTCTGTTTCTTGATTATTAAATGTTCTTTCTCTGAACTGAGTGAGATTTAAAACTGCCTCTCTCATAGTTTTGCTTGGGACTGTTCCAGTATGAACTGATACACCACCCAGTTTATTATCTTCAATAACTAGAACTTTCTTATCTAATTTTGCAGCCTGAATTGCAGCCCTTCTTCCAGATGGACCACTCCCAAGAACTATTAAATCAAAAGCATCCTTAGTCATCATCCCCCCGATTTTATTAATAAGAAAACTACTATATTTATATACAGATTATTTGTAAAAACATACCCTTTAACTAAATTTATCTATCTAGATTAGTTTTGGTCTACTATTGAAAAAGAGAGACCTGCGTTTGACTCTAATCTTTCAAAAAGTTGCTTTCCCATTAAAGATGATGGTGTCCAAATACCACCGCCCTTTTCAAGCTTATCATTGACAAGGCAAAGCGCTGACTCAGCTAGCATTTTTGATGTAGATCCATATCCTGGATCCATATCTCCATAAACTTTTGCAAGAATATTTTTTTCTTTATCAGAAGGGTGCTGAGCAAGAAAACGCATATCATAAAATCCATTTTTCCTTTCTTTCGAATTAGGCCCCTCACCTGGCGATGGTAAAAAAGGTTTTACAAGAGTCCTAACTAAACCAACAGAAAGCATTGGTTGCAATGACCCCATAAGTGAACCTCTAATTTTGGCTGATGTACTAGAAATTTTTTTCGAGAGCATCACAGCCTCATCATATCTAAAATCTCTACCATATTGGAAATCCAATAGTGCATTCGATCTCCTAACAATCCTTGTATTAATCCCTGCCATAATAAAAGGAATTGTCCAACATTGAAAATCTCTATCAAATATAGCCCCCCTCTGGTCCCACTTATCTAGGCCTTGGGCTGTGCCAACTGGGTTAAGAGAATATGGGTCTTTAACTTCCCTTAAAAGTTTTCTATCCTTTTTTAAATCATCAATAATATTAAGCATACTTGCAATTGTTCCTCCACTTGCAGACCCCCTCAACTTCTTTATACGACACCTAACATAGTTGGCACTAACTCCATATCTCTGCCTCATATTTCTTTGGACATACCAAACTCCAAAGTCTGAAGGAATAGAATCAAAACCGCAGGAATTTACTATACGAACTTTATTGTTAATAGCCTTCTCATTGTAACTGTGTATTAATTTCCTAATCCACTGTACCTCTCCCGAAATATCACAGTAATCTGTTTTATTCTCTATACAGGACTCGACAAGTTTTGTTCCATACTTGGCATAAGGTCCGACAGTAGAACAAATTACTTTTGTTTTTTTAACCATTCTAGATAAAGAAACTTTATCAAGAGAGTCAGCAGTAATTATACTCGCAGGCTGCCCAAGACTTTTAAGGGAGTGATCTTTACAGATCTTACTTAACTCTTCTGAGTTTCTACCTGCAATTGCCCATTTTAAAGAATTTCCAGATCCATATTTATGGGAAATATATTCCGCAACCAATCTGCCTGTAAATCCAGTTACACCAAAGATTACTAGGTCGTATTCTCTTCTATTATGTTCCATATTTTATATCTCTTTTTATATAACTAAATTGAATTTAAAATTAAGTATATTAATTATTAAGTAATGATTTTATTTAGATTACTATGTACAAAAGCTGGCTTTAACTCCTTATCCTGAAAATTTAAATGAAACTGAGGCGTCAATGAACCAGAGACAGGAGGAACAGTCCAAGACCAATTTGCATTAATATCTCTTCCGGCTGCATGCTCATTAGCTATAAATTCGAGAAATTCTCTAGACGCATTATGGTGATCAATAATTGATACATTAGCTTTTTTAAAAGATGAGACTACTGCATAATTTAACTCTACTAGAGCTCTATCTCTCCACATGGTTGTTTCATCGGAAATATCTAATCCCATTAGATTCCCAATTTTTGGTAATTTATCATAACGATAAGGGTCAGATAGATTTCTTGATCCAATTTCAGTACCCATATACCAACCATTAAAAATAACAGGATAAAGATCACCAAAAGCATCCAAAAACATATTACTTATTGCTGGTACTGCATACCATTTAAGATTTAAATCATTAAAACCTTCTATACTTGGGTGAAGTATTTTGACCTCTAATACAGAATCATCAAGATGTTTATACAATTTATGAGACCCTGAAGAAGTCCTTATAATTACAGGTAATAGATCAAATTCATTTTTCGGAGGAGCCCATCCATTATCTAGTGCTAATTTAGTAAGTTTGAAGTTCTCAGGATCACCAATTATCTCTTTGTCATTGTACCGATATCCAGCATATCTAATGAGTTGAGGGCTAATAATTAAATCAGGGTCTTTTGATATAGGAGCAAAGACAGTTATAACGCTCCTTATATTCCCTTGATTCGTTGCTATAGCTAGATGTTCCTTAATTTCCTTAAAAATATCATCTGCTTTAAAGCAAGACCTTTTATCTCTAACCAGCAAACCGCTCCATAGTAATCGACCTATACAACGAGTTGCATTTCTCCAAGCAATCCTTGAAGCGTATTCCATCTCTTTAATTGACGGAATATATTTATCATTTTGATTTAATTCACGTAAATTTTTTAATTTTCTTTCAAGAATCTGTCTTTCAGATTGATTTGTATATATTTGTTTTAATAAAACTTCTGCCTGTTTTTGGTGACTTAGATTACTACCTATACTTGGACTAGATGGTATTCCATCCATGGGACATAAAGGAGGTAAAGTTGGGCGTTGTTTAAGAAGCTTCCAGCTTACAAACTTTCTTTTAATAAAATTTCTCATAAGACATATAATATTAGTGAGAAATGAAGAACTGAGATTCCATCTTTCAGGACCATGTCTAACCCCATTACCTTTATACAAGCAAACAATTGGACCACAAATAATGGTCTGACTAAACAATATTTCAGTTTGTTGATCTTATAGCTTCTGCAGTTCAGCATACATTTATCTTTATATTTTTTTATCTGGTTTTATGAAAAACCTTAATAATCATATATTTTTTGTCATTGCAGAGAAGTAGTGGTGCCCAGGGGCGGAATTGAACCACCGACACGCGGATTTTCAGTCCGCTGCTCTACCAACTGAGCTACCTGGGCAAAAACTTAATTACTATCAGCGGGCTTATAAAAGAGTTTAGGCTGAGTGTCCAGTAAATCAATAAAAATGGATTAAAAAATAGAACTTTAGCCTTCTTCATCCTTTTCTAAGGGTATTCTATAACTTTCATTTAACCACTTTGCCAGATCCAATTGAGAACACCTTGCTGAACAAAACGGCCTGAAACGCGGATTTACAGGAGCTGCGCACCTAACACACACACCACCCGACAGCCTTATAGTCGCGGGACTAACCATAAATAAGCCTCTCAGTCATCACTCATTCATTTACAATACTAAACTCAGAAATATCTGTTTTATCCCATTTTTTCAATCTTATCTTACCTTTTAAAATAGATTCCGCTTGATCAACAGCAAATTTAAGTTCTTTATTCAGTGTCTGAATAACTTTTCTGTGTGCATATATATTTATCTCTAAAGAACTATGCAAAACAGAATGATTAATACACTTTCTAAGTGAATTTAAAGCTATTATCTTTGGCAAAAAAGACTTTACATTATTATCTTGGAATAACGACTCTGAAACGGATGGCCTTATTCTTCTTCTATTAATTTCTAATTTCCCACCAGGAGTAAAACCATTTATTTTAGTCTTTACAGGATCAAGTCTAAGAAATTTAGAAAAGTAATCACTAAGCTCTTTGGGGTCATTACCTGGAATAATATCAATAATAATTGAACCTCCAATTGATCTCAACCTTAGTTCTGAGGCTATTTTTTCCAAAGCAAGAAAGTTTGCCTCTTTAGCACTTAATCCTCCAGAATCTATATCAATTGCTGTAAAAGCTTCAGCCTCATCAATTGTAATCTTCCCACCCCCACTTAGAGGCACTACTGGACTTGATAAAGTTTCAATTTTTTCATCTACACCATAATTAAAGAAAATATCATCTTTTGTGCTAACGATTATCTCCCTAAATGCTTGCGGAAAATCTTTTGTTACCTTACTGAGAGGTTTATAAGAGCTTATAATAATTTCTTCTATTGTGTCCTTATAGTTTTTATAACACCATAATATAGAACTCCCGGGTGCAGAAACTTGATATGGGAGTTTTTTTCCTAAAAAATCATGATCTTCTCTAACAATTTTATTCAAATCCTCGAAAGATAATTTTGCACCCTTACCCCGTCTTGGCGGTTGGATTATCTTTGCAGCGATCAGTTGACCTTCAAAAAAATTCCTTTTTGAATTGGATAGAAAACCAGGTTTTTCAAAACCTAAATCTAAGAATACACCATTAATATTTTTAAGCTCTTTTATTACCCTTCCAATATATACTGAACCAACACTAGGAAGTAATGGAGAATCAAAGATAATCTCAATAAGCTTATCACCTGAGAATAATGCAATTCTTGTTTGCCCAGGGGAATAATCAATTAGAAGCTTATTAATGCTGAACATTATTGGCTTCTTTTATATTACCTAAGACTGATTCAACCGTATAAACACATAAACCAACAACATTAGTATAAGAACCATTAATACGTTTTACAAATTTACCCCCAAAGCCTTGTATAGCATATCCCCCAGCTTTATTTTTCCATTCATCAGTATCCAAATAATTACTAATCTCTTCTTTTGATAATCTTTTAAAAGAAACATGAGTAGTTACCGATTTAACTCGCACGGTATTTGGACCAACTAATGCCACACCTCCATAAACCCTATGTCGCTTTCCTGATAATATATTTAAAAAATCGTATGCTTTGTTTCTATTACTAGTTTTTCCCAAGACTCTTTTTCCAGAAGAAACGACAGTATCTGCTGCTAGGACATAATGGTCGATATATTGGCTATGCACACTCCTTGCTTTTGATAGCGCAAGCCTACAAGACAAATTTTTGGGATTCTCATTTGGTAAAAGAGACTCATCAATATTTGGACTAATAATTTTTATAGGTATTCTTTTTAATTGATTTAATAGTTTGATTCTCTGGGGTGAGGAGGATGCTAAAATAAATGGCATAATTCAAGATATATTAATTTAAGGTTACTTAAATCTGAAAGTTATTCTTCCCTTTGTCAAATCATAAGGGGTCATTTCAACATTAACTTTATCACCTGCTAATATCCTAATACGATTTTTTCTCATTTTTCCTGAAGTGTGTGCAAGAATTTCATGATCATTATCAAGTTTTACACGAAACATTGCATTTGGAAGTATTTCTTTAACAGTGCCTGAAAATTCAAGCATATCTTCTTTTACCATACAAACTTCCTTATAATTATGTTTACATTATGTCTAATACACCAAATAGAGTGAAAGAATCAAACCTTAATTAGAATCTCAGCTAAGTTTGGAGAATAAGTTTTACCTAAATACTATCAAAATAATTAGAAATTTTCTTTATTAAAGTATCTCTGACATTTCTATATGCCTCTAACCTCACTTCCCTTGAACCTTCAATATAAGTCGGATTAAATGTATTCCAAAACAATAGCTCACAAGCCATATACCTAGTCAATTCAACTGCCTTATGTTGAGCATTTGGGGATAATGAAATAACGTAGTCAAATGATTGACCTGATAAATGCTCGAATGATTTTGGCTTATGATTCCTCATATCAACCTCAATCTCTTGCATAACCTCCAATATAAATGGATCAAGTTTACCAACATGAACTCCAACCGAATCAACAAAAATACTTTCCCCATAAAACTTTTTCATTATACCCTCAGCCATAGGGGACCTAACAGCATTAAAAGTACAACAATAAAGAACTGATAATATCATACCAGCTCAACCTCTTATTTGAAGAACACATAAAAGCGTAAAAAATCTTCTTGCAGTAGAATCATCGATTTGTACATGCTTTGACATTCTATCTTTTAAAATTTCTGCACCTTCGTTATGGAGACTCCTTCTACCCATATCAATAGCCTCAATTTGTTTTGGGGACATAGTTTTGATGGCATCATAATACGACTCACATACTAAAAAATAATCTTTTATCAAGCTCCTAAAAGGTTTAATTGATAAAATAACATTTTTTAGAAATTCATTATCTTTGTTTGATACTAAAAAGGTAATATTACCATCTTTGAATGATAGTCTTAATTTATACGGACCAATAGAAATATTATCCCCATTAAGTTTAAATTTATTTTTTTCTAGTAGATCAAATATGGCAACTTCTCTCTCATGCTCTACCTCTGGAAGCTTTCGCAACAAACTACTTTGGACAAGTTCAATATCAACTATATAGTTTAGGTCTTCTTTCTGTTTCATATCATCAAAATTATTCATCAATCACAAAAGCTACTTTTTAATTCTCTTATTAAAGCTATGAGTCTTTTTTAGACCTAATAGATACTGACTGAGCATGATAAAATAAACCCTCTGCTTCAGCCATTGTTATAATATCTTCTTTTAAAGAATTAAGAGCTTGTCTATCAAACTCAATGAGTGAAGTTCTTTTTAAAAAATTCATGACACTTAAGCCTGAAGAAAACTTTGCGGTACCAGATGTAGGTAAAACATGACTTGGTCCAGCAATATAATCTCCTGCAGCCTCTGGTGTATACCTTCCAAGAAAAATTGCCCCAGCATTATTGATTTGTTTAGATAAATACCTGGGCTCTTCAATTGCTAACTCAAGGTGTTCAGGGGAAATAAGATCAACAATAGAAGGCACCTGATTTAGATTATCTACAATAATTATAATACCATTTTTCATCCAACTTTCTCTAGCAATATTAGAAGAAGAATTTTTATCTAATTGGCTGTCTATTTCTTTGCAAACACTCAGTGAAAAGTCTTGATCATCTGTTATCAGAATTGATTGAGCAGAAATATCATGTTCTGATTGTGCAAGTAAATCTGTTGCAATCCATTTTGGATTATTCTTATTATCAGACACAACAGTTATTTCACTTGGACCAGCTATCATATCAATACCTACTCGACCAAATAATTGTTTTTTTGCAGATGCAACGTAAGCATTACCTGGGCCAGCGATTATATCAACTGGAACAATTCTATCGGTTCCATAAGCTAATGCTGCTATAGCTTGGGCTCCACCCATCTTAAAGATCTTATCTACACCTGCAATTGAACAAGCAACTAACATTGCAGGAGATATCTCTCCTTTAGGGGTTGGCATTGCTACAAAAATTTCTTTAACTCCCGCAACTTTAGCAGGTATCACATTCATCAAAACACTAGAGAATAAAGGTGCAGAACCTGCTGGCACATAGAGACCAGCCCTTTTTATGGGACTCCACTTATAACCTAAATTGATTCCTTTATCAGCCTCATAACTTAAATTATTTGGTAACTGTTTTGTGTGATAATCAGTTATCCTTTTAGCAGCATTATTAATTGCTCTTATAAGGTCTTCAGAACAAGCTCTAAAGGAAGAAGATATCTCAACATCCTTAAAAAAAATTTTATCCCCAGAAATATCTACTTTATCAAATTTCTTGGTAAAATGTTCAACTGCCTCATCACCTTTTAATTTAACGCTTTCAAGAATCTCAGATACAACATCATCAACCCTTTCCTTTTCATCACGGCTTAATGATAAAATAGATAAAAGTTGTGAGTCAAAGTTTGTATCTGAGGTCCTAATTATCGCTACCATTAGCAATACCTCTAAATTTCAAAATTAAATCTTTAATCTCATTAGGCCTTGTTTTCATAACAGAACGGTTCACAACCAATCGAGTGGAAACATCACTTATTTTTTCTACTACAACTAATCCATTTTCTTTAATTGTATTACCAGTAGAAACTAAATCAACAATGTGAGAAGATAAACCAAGCTTGGGGGCTAGTTCAACAGCTCCATTGATTTTAATACATTCTGCCTGAATACCCTTTTTAAAAAAATACTCTTTTGTAGTCTCAGGATATTTTGTGGCAACTCTAATGTGAGATAATCTAGATAACTCTTTATTAAAAGAGCTAGTGGATGCCAAACAAAGTGAACACTTCCCTATATTAAGATCTAAAGGAGAGTATAACTCAGAGTAATTAAATTCTTGAAGAACATCACTGCCAACTATGCCTATATGAGCTGAACCAAACGCAACAAATGTAGCCACGTCAAATGAGCGAACTTTTATAAATGATATATTATCATTACTGGTTTCAAAATGTAACTTTCTTGATTCTTGTCTATCAAAGTCATTTTCTGGAGTGATTGGAATGAGATCCAGAAGAGGACGAAGTTCCTTTAATATCCTGCCTTTTGGCATAGCAATAATTAATTTTTTACTATTCATAGTAAATTTTCACACCACTGAATTTATTAATAATATACTCATTAAACTAATTTTATTTCACTTCTAAAATTACTTTATATTTATACGTTCAATACTAGCTCCACAAGATTCAAGTTTCTTTTCTAGTTTCTCATATCCCCTATCAAGATGGTAAACTCTATTTATTACAGTTGTTCCATGAGTTGCTAGCCCCAATAAAACAAGTGAAACTGATGCCCTTAAGTCAGTTGCCATTACTGGAGCACCTGACAAATCCTCGCTACCCCTAATAATGGCTGATTTCCCATGAACATTTATATTAGCCCCAAACCTAACTAACTCTGGAACATGCATAAATCTATTCTCAAAAATAGTTTCTGTAAGCATGGCTGCACCATCTGCTGTAGCCATTAATGCCATCCATTGAGCTTGCATATCAGTTGGAAAACCAGGATAGGGTTCTGTCTGTATATCTACACCTCTAATTTTTTTAGAAGTATCAATATTGATAAAATCCTCACCAACTTCGATGTTCACACCAGAAGCCTCTAAGGCAATTATAACAGCCTCTAATAAATTTGGATCAGTATTAGTTAATTTCAAACACCCTCTTGTAATAGCCGCTGCAATTGCATAAGTTCCCGTTTCTATTCTATCAGGTAGCACTTTATAATTTATACCATTAAGCCCTTCAACGCCCTCTATCGTTATAATACTGGAACCAGCCCCAGAAATTTTAGCTCCCATCAAATTTAAACAATTTGCTAGATCTAATATTTCTGGTTCCCTAGCAGCATTTTCAATTATTGTCTTACCGTTGGCTAGTGATGCAGCCATCATTGCATTCTCTGTCCCCCCAACTGTTATAGAAGGGAAAACTATATGCCCTCCTTTTAAACGGCCCATATGCTTTGGAACCTTTGCTTCAACATATCCTGATTTTAAATTTATTTCAGCACCAAGAGATTCAAGGGCCTTAAGGTGAAAATCAATCGGCCTTGTTCCGATTGCGCATCCACCTGGTAATGAAACCTTAGCTTGACCATATTTAGCCAGTAATGGACCTAAAACTAACACCGATGCACGCATTTTTCTTACAAGATCATAGGGGGCCTCTGAACTTAATAGACCTTCAACCTTAAGCTCATAACTATTTCCATTATCTAATCTGTGAATGGACGCACCATGCTGCTCAAGAAGGCACTTCATTGTGTTTATATCGGCAAGTTCAGGAACATTGCTAAGAATAAAACGATCGTTTGTTAGCAAACTCAATGTCATTAATGGTAACGCAGCATTCTTTGAACCTGAGATAGGTATTGTTCCCTCAAGAGGAACCCCACCGTGAATTTTTATTGCTTGCATAGAATATTAAATTTCTCAAAAATTAATAAATAGATTATGTAAAAATTTTAACTATCATAGCTTGGGAAGAGTTACGCCCTTCTGTCCTTGATATTTCCCGGATCTATCAAGGTAGGAAACCTCACAGACTTGTTCAGCCTTTATGAAAACAAACTGACATGCCCCCTCATTAGCGTAAACTCTTGCAGGCAGGGGGGTTGTATTTGAAAACTCCAGAGTAACATGTCCTTCCCACTCTGGCTCCAGGGGAGTNACATTTACAATTATGCCACATCTTGCATATGTTGATTTTCCTAAGCATATAACTAAAACATCTCTTGGAATCTTAAACTTCTCCACAGTCCTTGCTAAAACAAAGCTATTGGGAGGTATTACACATATATCTGTTTTTCTATCTACAAAGCCCTGACTTGAAAAGTCCTTTGGGTCAACCACTGCATTATCTACGTTTGTAAAGATCTTAAATTCATCTGAAACCCTAGCGTCGTAACCATAAGATGATAAACCGTATGATATCACCCCATGACTTGAGAGTTTTTCTGTAAAGGGGTCTATCATTGCCTGCTCATTGGCCATTCGCCTTATCCAACTATCTGGCATTACAGTCATTCTTAAAACTCCCTAAAATTACTTAAATACGAAAATAAAATTATATTATTCTATCATTTCCATCTTTTTTGTTGAAGGAACATTTGTACCCTTTAGCTGCAAGCCCTCATCTAACTCTTTATTTTTCCTCCTTGATTTTCTTCTTTGGAGGTTTTTTTTAAGAGCGTCAGCAGATCTATTCCATCTCTCTAAAGATTTATTACCTGACTTTTTCATGATCATATTTATTTAATAAATTAGTAACCAAGCAAGTCTACTAGAAATTATTTGAAATGCACTTAATTAATTTAAAAAACCCAAAGTTGCCTCATTTCATACCTTATGGCATATATTGAACTACATTATTATAAGTTAATTATTATGCCGCCGTAGCTCAGAGGTAGAGCACACCCTTGGTAAGGGTGGGGTCGCGTGTTCAAGTCACGCCGGCGGCACCATAAAAAATTATTTGTTTTGCTTTAATGAACTTATGGACTCATCAATAACAAATATACTTGTTAAAAGTGCCCTTAGATGAATTGATGCGTTTAAGTTGTCTACAAGTTGTGAACTTATCGAGGGTAAAGATAGAATTAAATCAACAGCACTTTTTGCTTTTCTAGCATCCTCTTCCAGAATATTGATGAAATCAAATAATTCTTCCTTTGAATCTGGCTTGAGGCCTCTTACAACTTTGGTAAAAATATCGTTTATATTCCCGAGAGTTTGACTTAGTGACTTAAGAAAATCTCTAATAGAGGGCGACTCATTTTCCATTTCCGTCTGAACTCCTCGTGCGGCATATGCCAACATAAATTCATATGCATTCTCAATATTATCTATAGATTCAGATAAAAGTTTATCTTGTTCCATTAAAAACTCTCTTCCTTATTGACCCATAATTTATCATCATGGTTATCATCAAAGTCTTTTTTTGAAATTGATCCAAATACCATTGAACGAGTATAAAAAAACTTTTCTGGTCTAATTGCAAAATATATATGAATAATAATGATAGAGATAAAACAAAGAGATGATAGCCCGTGAAAAACGTATATCCACCCCCATGTAGATTGATCAAAAAGATATGGGTTTCGCTCCCACAAAGGAGTATCGATCCTAACCATTAGCAATATACCTGTGATTATAGCTACCAGTGAGATAACCGTAACGGTATTGTGAAGCAATTTTTGTGGTATTGAATATTTACCTGATTTTAATACTCTATTTCTGAAAATAGCGATAATAAAAGATCTAATTTCTGAAAAACTAATCCACATTGAAAAAATATCTTGAAAAAAGATAGACCTAATTAAATGCCAAATTATTAATATTGTAAAAATAGTTCCTGAGATCCAGTGGATTGGCACCCAATCAAATTCAATGCCAATAACAGGGGATATACCAGTAAAAATAAGCATTATCATACAAAGAGCCATTACCCAGTGAAAAATCCTATCTTGAAGCTTGTGCCTTACAATTTTGCTATCAGAAGACATATTTGACCTTTTTTAAGTGTTGAATTGTAACGTCAATCAAACAGGTTAAAAATTAGAGATACTATAAAAAATCCTTTAAAAAAAAGGAATCTTATAAACCAACTGATAACAATTATCCGTAAATAGGACAAAGGAATCCATCAGATGGTAATAGTTATAAGAAAATTTCAGTTTTTATTTCAGTAATTAAAATTCCTTTGTTATAAACTGTATGTGAGGGTAATAATCAAAACATTTATAACATAAATATGCATTAATAATAGGACCTTAAAGGAATCTTACATATGTTAGATGACTTAAAAAACATCAAAAACCACAGATTCAATAGAAGAAAATTTATAAAAAATGTAATAGCTTCGGGTGCAGTTATATCATCAGGCGGCTATATGTTGTCAGGGTGCTCAGATAACTCCGCACCAATTTCTGGTTCAGTTGAGCGTCTGATCGTTTTAAAGGTAAATGGTAAAGATAGACCTGTGGATGTGATGCAAAATGAAACATTAGCAATGACATTGAGGTATAAGCTTGGCCTAACAGGAACTAAATTGGCATGTGATAGAGGTGAATGTGGTGCATGCACTGTACTATTATCTGGGACTCCACATAACTCTTGCTCCACTTTAACACATAGCGTCAGAAATAGAGATATAACAACTATTGAAGGATTAGAACAAGAAGATGGAACACTTCATCCAGTCCAACAGGCAATGATAGATGAGCTTGGTCCTCAGTGTGGTTTTTGTACACCTGGTCAAATAATGTCTGGCGTTGCTCTTTTAAATAAAAATCCAAAACCAACAAGAGAAGAAGCCCGACAAGCACTTTCGGGTAATTTATGTCGCTGCGGGGCATATGATCATTATTTAAACTCTATAATGCGCGCATCAAGGATTTCTTAATATGGCATACGAACAAGAATGGGATAATCTTGAAGGCGGAAAAAAATCTAGTTCAACTTCAGATTCAAAAGTTAAAAATAATCATATATACTTAGGAAAGGATTTTACCCCTCCTGATGTAAGAGCAAAAGTAACTGGTAAAGCAAAATATTCAGAAGATTTTCGAAAAGAAGGAATGTTATTTATTAAGTTATTGCTTAGCCCAAGACCTGCAGCAAGGGTAAAGAGAATTGACTCCAGCGAAGCGCTAAAAATGGAAGGAGTAGTGGATATACTAACTGCTGAGGATGTTGCCAATCAACCCTCACCTAAAGCTCAGATTCTTACCAATAACCCTAAATACGTAGGGGAACCAATATTGGCTATTGCAGCAGAAACAGAGTTAATTGCATCTGATGCGCTTGATAAGATTAAAATAGAATACGAAGCCATGCCATTTGTAATTGATCCATTAGATAGCCTTTTACCTGATAGTCCGAATGTTCACGAAGAAGGAAATATTACGGAATACTTTAGAGATGCTCAAACAATAAAATGGACAGCAAGAGACTTTGCTGTAGCAGAAGCAAACAACACCTTACCCAAAGGTAAACCTCAAGGTGAATGGTCAATAGGAGATATTGATAAAGATTTTGAAAAATCAGATCTTTTAATAGAGGAAACCTTTGTTATTGCTGGACATCCACACCAAAGCATGGAGCCACGAAGCGCGTTTGCATACTGGGAAAATGGTAAGTGCTACATGCACGCTTCTTCTCAGAGTCAATCTTTCTCTGTTCCGGGATATGCAAAATATCTTGGGATTGAGCCAGATAAATTAGTATTTATTGCTGAATTTTGTGGTGGAGGATTTGGTTCAAAAGCAAGTAATTACCCTGTGGCTACTATACCTGCATTTATGTCAAGAAAGACCGGTCGACCTTGCATGCTCAGAGCATCAAGGGCTGAAGAATATTTCCTTGGTTCAAGAAGAAATGGTTTCCAAGGGACAGTGAAGTTAGGGTTTAATAAGAAGGGACGTTTATTAGCAGCTGATATTTATGTAGTTCAGCAAAGTGGAGCAAATGATGGGTTCCCAGATTACAGGAATGCTGGTCAAGCTCTATCATTAGTTTATACGCCAAGGTCAATGAGGTGGAGAGGTATCTCTGTTGCAACTAATACTCCAGCAACTGGAGCACAAAGGGGACCAGGACAAAACCAGCTCGCATGTATTATGGAGCCACTAATGGATAAAGCTGCAAGAGAGCTAAATATAGATAGGCTCAAAATAAGAGATATTAATGCACCTGACAGTAACTCTACCCTAACGGATAAAAAGCAAGAAGTATCAAGCGCATATATGAAAGAAGCATTGAATATCGCATCAGAAAAATTTAACTGGTCTAAGGAAAAATTAGAAAGCGGAAAGAAAAATGGCTCTAAAGTAATTGGCATTGGCATTGGACAAGCCTTTCATCCAGGTGGAGCAACTGGTTTTGATGGCCTTGTTAGAATTACAACAGATGGTAAAGTTCATATACATACTGGCATAGGTAATTTAGGAACTTATTCCTATGCAGGTACATCTAGAATTGTTGCTGAGGTTTTAAAATGTTCATGGGAAAACTGTGTGATTCAAAGAGGCAGAAGCACAAATAACCTCCCTTGGAACTTAGGACAATTTGGAAGTAATACGTCTTATACAATGTCTGCTAGTAATTATGCTGGGGCAATGGACCTAAAGAAAAAAATTCTCGAAATAGCAGCTACGGATCTTGGAGGATCTGTTGATGACTATGAGGTTAGAGATGATAAGGTTTTTAGAAAATCAAACTCATCAAAAAACATGTCTTTTAAAGAGATAGCCTTGTCTGCAATTGAGAAAGGTGGAAAGTATTCAGGGGATGTAGTTCCAGAGGATATAAATTCTTTGACCAAAAGTTCTGTTTCAGCACTTCGTGGAAGTGGTCTGATTGGCGTTGCCAAGGATAAAGCACCCTATGACAAAATGCCTCCTGCCCTTGCAGTTGGATTTATGAAAATAGAGCTGGACCTTGAAACTGGGAAACACGAAATACTTGATTATGTTGGAACACCTGAGTGTGGAACCGTTATCCATCCTAAAGGCCTGGCTCATCAAGTGCGAGGTGGAGCAGTGATGGGTATTGGAATGGCCGCATTGGAGAGAATTGTCTACGACCCACAAAACGGCCTTCCTGCAAATGTAGGGTTTTATCAAGCTAAACCTCCTTCATACTTGGATGTTCCAGCACAAATGAAGGTAGACTTTGTTGACAAACCAGACCCACAGAACCCAATGGGTGTTAGNGGAATAGGTGAACCTTTAATGGGATGTGCAGCGGCGGCATTGCTTAGTGCTATTTCAGATGCGCTAGGGGGAATTTACTTTAACAGAACACCTATAGTGCCAGACATGATAATTAACGCACTTGCAAACCAGGATCAATCCTATAAACCATTACAAATTAGCAACCAATAAGAGGCCTTAAATGACGAAAGATATGATGCCAAATTTTGCTCTTTTTCAGCCAACTACGGTTGACGATGCAATTAGTCTTTTATCAAAATATGAAGAAAAGTCGTGGAAGCTATCGGGAGGACAGGACAGCTACGATTGGTTCAAAGATCGTGCAAAAAAACCCGAGGTTATTATTGACCTTAACGATATTGATGAGCTTAAGGGAATAACTGAATTCGAAAATGAAATTGTAATTGGTGCATCCACAACTCTCTCTGAGTTAGAAGGCAACAGAATAATAAATGATAATTTTAGCTTACTTTCAGATGCCGCAAGCCGAGTTGCAAGTCCACAAATTCGTAATGCTGCCTCAATTGGTGGGAATTTGTGCCAAGATGCAAGATGCTGGTATTACAGAGCTGGTTTAGATTGTTACAGAGCAGGTGGAAATACATGCTATGCAGATACTCCCGAAGGAATGAACAGGGAACACTGTCTATTTGGAGCATCAAGGTGTGTAGCAGTTAGTCCCTCTGATTGTGCCGCAGCGATAGTTGCATTAGACGCAACTATAGTTATCACAGGACCGGGTGGAGAGAGAGAAGTTAAAGCAGAAGACTTTTTTATAGGTCCTGATATCAATATCGAACGAATGACGGTAGTTGAGCAAGATGAAATTTTAACCTCCATAAAGCTATCAAAAAAATGGGCTGGGGCTGAATTTTACTTTGAAAAAGTTGCTGACAGGAACACCTGGGATTTTGCACTCGTCAATGTTGCCTGCGCAAAAATTATAGAAGATAATATTTTCAAAGACCTAAGGATTGTATTAGGAGGAGTATCCTGCGTACCCATGAGGTTAAATGCATGTGAAGACATAGCAAGAGAAAGTCCAAAGGATGATGAAACCATCAGTTTGGCAAGCAGTATTGCTTCTAGGGGAGCTACTCCTTTAAACTATAACCATTTCAAAATCCCATTAATGGAAAATCTCGTTAAAAGAGCTCTTAGGACATAATTAAAGAAATGGATATTTTTAGATATACAAGCAATGCCTGGGGTGAAACAACTTTACAAGGGGTCTCATGGGATCTCCTATGGATATTCGTTGGACTCTCACTTACATTTGTAACATTCCATTTAATTTATAAGTCTTTTGAAAAAAATAAATAACATTATCTCACTTAAGATACCCTAGCGATTTTAGTCTTTTGGCAAGTTTTGATGGATTGACATCGTTCTCAGGACTAACATCAAATTCATCCCCATGCTCATCTAATGCCTTATCTAGATAATCTTTTGGAAGCTCATCCCAACTTTTTATTTTAAAGTACTCTACATGCCAAATAACCTGCCCAAATTCAGGATCATCCATTCCAATACTTGACATCGACGGCATCATAATCTGCCCCGCGCCATGGGAGGGGACCCATGAAATTGATGTATCCTGCAAATCTTGCAGCTGGGCAAAATGAGTATTATCTTGGTTGTATGGATTCCGAATTAGCTGAATAGGCCATTTCATTTTAGCATGAAAAGATACAGTACCCTCAACCACGCTTATATTTATGTCATCAATTGAACTGTCAGAATAAAAACCTGGAAACGCTTGTTCAAAAATATTAAGTGTAACGCCTCTTTCTGATATCATTTGCCCCTCAGGAACTCTGCTCCAATTAGGAATAAATTCTACATCTTTTTTTGTTATAGGATTATTGAAACCATCAATAACCTTATCGGACTCATAATCTGAGTAATAAGTAAGAAGTGAATTATACTTTATAAACTTTGAATTTGAAATTTTCTTTACCCACTGCTGCTCACAGCCTTTAAAACGAACCAATGGAACAGGTGATTCTGGAGCCTTAAATCCATAGATAATCCCCTTAGTTCTCCAAATTACTTTACCGTCATCAACTCTTCCTAATTGTTTTGCGCGGGCATATGCCTTATCAGCCCGTGTCCAATTTTGAGGATTGTCATCTAAATAAATCTCTTCAGGCACTTTGGACAAAACAGCTTTAGACCCCATCAAGCCAAAAGAAAGAGAACTGAGAATTGAATTTCTACGAGATAAAAAGTGATACATTCTTAAACTCCTCAAAGTTAATTAAAACTAATTTTTTTTGCAATTCTGATTAAATCACCATTAAACCTAGACGGATCCTCTAAATGCGGAGAGTGACCAATATCATCATATTTTATTATCTCAGCACGAGGAAAGTCTCTCCTAAAAGCCTTAATGAGGCCTTTAGTATCTCTTATAGAGTCTTTTCCACCAACAATTACTGTTAATGGTACTTTAATTTTTGGAATAAGAAATGAATACGATGAAATTACCTCGGAATTATAATCTAATATTGGCGTTGCAATAAATTCTCTAACATAAGGTGGTACCATTAAACTAGATAACTTCAAAATATTATATGTTTTATTTTCAAGGGGGCGATAAGTAAGCAAACGTGTAAATATTTCTGCACCTCTTTTTCTTTTTTTAAAGTCTTTCTCTCTTAGGAATATCTGACTCTCTATAGCATGAGGATTAGGTAAGGTAGAAAGATTGACCAACCTTGACCTTGAAGAGACTAAAACTATTCCAGATATTTCATCTACACCAAAACAATTAATATAGTGCATTATGATTAATCCACCAAACGACCATCCTACAAGAATTGGTTTTCTTAAATTAGTTTCTAGCATCACAGATCTAATATCCTCAGCCCATACACATGCTTTATTATAATCATGAATTGAATTTGGCTTTCCTGAATTACCATGTCCTCTAAGATCAAAAGAGGCTAAATGATATTTTTTATTTAAATTAGAATTTAGCTGCTTAATCCAGCTATAATAATTCTGTCCATTTCCATGAATAAATAAAAAACCTCCTTGGGAACTTGTACCTGACTGAACTATATTTAACGTGACATTATTTTTCCCAGCATTAATTTCTGAAAAAGATAAATCCCGCGCATAAGAAAAATCAAAAAAAATAAATAATAAAAAAAGTTGCAAAAAAAAGTTTATATTTTTCTTCATTGATTGATTTCGATCATTTCCATATTAACTTTTTGACCTGTCATAGGTAAATTCTTTAAGCGAGGACTAAACGCCAAGGTGTCAAAATATGGAAATAAATAAAGTGCTGGAGGATTGAAATGAAGCTGTGCAATTATTTTTTGAAGCTTCTTCTCTCTTAAGTCATTATTAAATTCTTGATTACTTTCATATATTTTCACCATCATGTCTTTATCACAAAAAAATGCACCAGTTTTTATACATGACGCTGTCTCTATACTTCTAATCACATCACCATGGATCGTATTATTAAAACTTGTCTCTAGCAAATCAGCACCATCCCAATCTCCTGAGAAGTACATACTAATCCATCTTGTTCCAGGAACAGCCTGAAGAACAACGTCAATACCCACATCTGACAAGTTTTGTGCCACCACTTGGTTTACTAAAGTTGATTCAGGAACTGAGGGATCACTCCTAACTATCGCCCTTAATTTGATACCAGATTCAAAGCCGGCATCCGCTAACAACTTTTTTGCTCTTAATGGATCAAATGGATATGGGTCAAGTTTTGGGTTATAGCCAAAAACTTCTGGTGTAGCCATTTGTGAAACGGGAGAAGAAACATCGGATAATATTGTTTTTGCAATAGTTTCTCTATCTATGGCGTAATTCATGGCTTTTCTTACATTTATATTTGAGATTGGAGATTTATCATCAATTTGTTTCATAGCCCATGCACCAACAGAATATGTCTGTTTAGCAATTGTATTAAAACCTCGGGCTTCCAGATCAACAAGTAAGTCAAGACTTAGTTTAAACGAAAGGTCTATTTGTCCACTGATCATTGACTGAGCTCTGCTCACAACATCACCTACAGCAGTAAAACGTATTTCATCAAAAAATAAGGACTTTCTCCAAGAAAGATCGTTCCTTTCAAAAATATAAGTGCCAGACCTGATTCCCCAATCCTTAAGCTTAAATGGTCCACTTCCAGAAGGCTTTAATCCAAACTCATCTGTCCCTACTTTTCTCCAATACTGCATTGGGACCATATAAACAAAGCTCATCCTTTTTGGAAGAATTGCATCAGGCTCATTTGTATTAACCTGAACGGTAAAATTATTTATTAATTTAGCATCTTTAATTATTTTAGTTTCGCTCGCAACTGGGTAGCCAGCTGCATCCCTACTTCTAAGATATGTTATAACATCTACAACAGTTTTAGCGTTAAACTCCTCACCATTTGAAAATACTATCCCTTCTCTTAAATAGAATATCCATGATCTATCATCTTTTTTTTCCCAATTTAAGGCTAGAGAGGGAAGAATAGCACCATTATCACCAATGATAGTTAATGCATCATATAATACATGCATTGGATTAATTGCGCCTATGGGTAAAGTAGAGTATGGATTACCCAATGAAGCAGGACGTCCTGCAACCGCAACACATAAACTTCTTTCAGGGCAATCGGCATATGCACCTTCAGAACCAAGAAATATAATAAGTGTTAAAATAAAAAGAAATCTCAAATCATCAATCCCTAAAAAAAATGATTATTATTCGCTCAAATAAGATCTAAGTTTAAACTTGAATATACTCTCCATCCATTTTTTCCTCATCAGCCAATGTCTTAACTGTTTTTCTTGATTTTTCTGGCTTATCAAAATCAGGTTGTGCTTTCCCAGGGACTGATAGTGAACGTGATGATGTCTCAGTTGGTGGTGTGAATATTCCTCTTTCATAGTATGACGATAAAACCTTTCTTAAGGGACGCATACCTCTATAGGGGTTCTCCATCGGGTCATCACTAGCTAAATTATTTTCTAAACCAACATTTGCCTGATAGTTCTTAATATAATCAGATGGATTATCCCACAGAGGCAGATTAATATGGGGATTTGCACGTGCACGCCTTAATGCAAGTAAATCAATTGTTCCTGATAAAGTAGCAGCACCTGGTGTATCAATTTCGCCCTGAATTGTGCCATCAAAGTTCACAATTTTAGTGAAACCACGCATCTGGTTAGTATGTTCAAATTTTGATTCTGGATTAAAGTGTTCCCCCCCGGGTAGAGGAGAAAGTAAATAAGCAACATTTTCAAACGCGCGAGTTTGTCTAGCTAAATCCCATCCCCTCCTTCCGGAACCATGACCTTCGGAAGATGGATGAATAAGAACCTCAGCTCCGTTTTTAACTAACATTCTTGCAATTTCAGGATGTGCCTGGTCAAAACAAACCATTGTAGCTAACTTCCCTAAAGGTGTATCGGCAACTGGAAATAAAAAATCATAACCATATGTATCCAAATATTTGTCATAAATACTTCCTGGTGTTGTATCGGGAAGTGAGCCCCAAACATCTGCACATTGTATTTTTCTATACCGGTGAATTAAATCACCTGAATCATTTAGAATAAAAGCCGAATTAAAAATATACCCAGGTAATTTGTCATCTTTCTCAAAAGAAGAACCTGCAAGAAAAACTTTATGTTTTAATGCAAACTCAGACAATAATTCCATTTCAGGACCAGGATAATGTATAGCAAGTCGCTGAAGTGTTATCGGCGAACGATATCCATGCCCACCCTGCCCTGTCATAAAAAATTCTGATAAGGCTACAAGACGAACATTTGGATTAGAAGCAGTTCTCCCTGGAAGCTCTAGTGCTCTAGTTACGTTTTCAGTAATCATAGCCCTCACATCAGATGTTTTTTGAATCATCTTCTTAACTGACTGGACTAAAATTACATCATATTCAGTCTCAGTCCCCTTACCTACATTCCCAACTGCTTCTTTGCTCTTTAGCTCTGCATGAATCTGAGGCGATTTAGATATATTTGGAGGTAAAGCAGCAATTATTTTTTTATAGCCATCCGCAAATAATTTTGCTCGAAGGTGAAGAGGTGCAACACCAAAAATGGCTGATCTTCTTCTTCTAAGCTTATCAACATAAACATCTAGACGAATAAAATCTTCAGCACCTTTAGTCATAACTCGTTTTCCAGCCCAATCTGAAAGACCACTAGCATTAGGGCATGATATTTTTTTACCATCAACCAATCTGTTTAAAGCCGATGAAGATGCAACATAACATGCATTTTCAAAAGCCCTTGCAAGAGTAGCATTTTGCCTAGACTGAAAGAGGTCATCAGAGGTCTCTTTTCCTGGATTTAATATAATTTCTGAACCTGCCCAAACAAGACTTCTTGCCAAATGAGGGTATAGGATATCACTACCGAGTAAGAGACCTACCTTACCAATAGGAGTAGCAACACTCTTAAAGTTAGACTCTTTAGATAAGTATTGATGCGAATCACTTAGTCCATCTATAAGGTCAGGTGTCATTTTAGTAGAACTTAATCTATCATCGCCCAAGTCATCAAAAACAAAACCACGAATATAGATATTTGACCCTGATTCTTTCTCTTTATACGATCCTGCAATAAACACCTTATTTTTTTTTGCAATATTTCCGATTTCCAATCTTATTTTTGATTTGCTATCCACTTCCCCATCTCCTTCTGGAATGAGAATTATTAATCCACTATTAAGGTTAGCAAAATCGAAACGTTTATGGTGGCTTACCATTGTCTCTATTTGATCATTGAAGTCTTCTAAATCATCTAGAGACCAAGCTTTTTGAGATATATAGAGCATTTTTTACCCCTAAAAAAATTATAAAAAACCTAGACCAAAGCAGTGTCTGACTGATCCCTGAACTGCTCTTGATTAAACTTATCTGAGGGAATATAGATTTTCTCCCTTTGATACATTCCAATATTTTTATTTATTTGGACATTATTAACATAAGGATTATTTTCAGGTTTATCTTTCCATAAATCATTAATAATACCTTTGTTCTGATTATAGGATTCTGAATAAACATGAGGATTATCCCACACTAGTAAATTATGTTTCATATTACTCCTCTCTCTTCTTAAAGAGTCAAGGTTAACCGATCCAACTAAAGGCACAGCACCAGGTCCGTCTGCAACACACTGCAAGGTACCATCAAAATTTACTATTTTAGAATATCCTCTATTCATATGTGTAGGAAAATCAGAAAGCCCCTGACTTCTAAATTCACCCCCATGACCTGCGGTTAAAATATATGCCGTATTTTCATAAGCCCTTACATGCCGCGCAATATCCCAACCTCTCCTCCTTATATTATGAGGTTCTGAAGTGGGATGAATTATAATTTCAGCACCTCTTCTTACCATTTCTCGATGTGTTTCACCAAAATTCATATCAAAACAAATGACTGTAGATAAATTACCCAAAGGTGTTTTTGCTACTGGAAAGAGATAGTCATATCCGTATCTATCAATATATTCTGTATATACACTTCCAGGTGTTGTATCGGGTAGACGACCAAAAACATCAGCACAGTGGATCTTACGATATAAGTGTATTAATTTTCCGTTATCATCAAAAATGAAAGCGGAGTTAAAAAATCTTTTAGGCCAAGAAGGATCATATTCAAATACACCCCCTGCAACATATGATTTGGTATCTTGGGCAAATTTAGCCAGAATGTCTGCCTCATAACCAGGAAAAGAAATGCCAATTTTATCTACGATTCTCGAGGAGTCAGAGCCTAGTTGACTTACTGCTCCAGTAAGAAAAAACTCAGGAAAAACAATTAGCTTAATACTATCTGACATAGAAAATGGTTTAGCTACACTAATAGCATTTTCAAGATTCTTTTTCCTGAAACTGACTAGGTTATTTGGGTTTGAAGAAACATGTGTAACAGTTTGCGCAAGAAGAACATCATAACGAGGAATAATCTCCTGATCTAACTTTTGTTTTGGGTATAAAGATTTAACTTTATCTTCCCCAAACTTTATCCAACCTTTCTTTGAAGATGGTAAGGTGTTGAATGATTCATCGCTTTTAAAGCTTGATGAGTACACATCTGTTCTTACAATTGCAGGAAAGTTTCCCATAGGCTCTTCTCTTCTTTTTCGAAGCGCCTGAATATCTATATCAGCAATTAAAAAAGATTCATTAGATTTTAAATTTATTTTGGTACCCCACAACTCTGAAACCGAAGTTGCTGGAGGTAAATTAATTATTTTATCACCTTGCCCAAAAGCATATGGAGAAGAACATGCTACATATGCTAAGTTTTCATATGACCTTGCCTGTCTTGCCATTTGTCGGATTTCAAAGTTTTTATCATTCCACTCCCTGCTTGGATTAAGTATTATTTCGGCACCATTTAATACTAAAGACCTAGAAAAATGTGGAGACAAAATATCTTCAGAACATAATATGCCAACCTGACCTTCCTTAGTCATTGCAACATCAAAGGGTGACCTTTGGTTAAGGCTGCAACTTGTATCTGAAAAACCCTCTTGGATATCAGGCAAAATTTTAGGACTCCTAATTATCATCTCACCACTTGAATTAAAAAGATAGCCTATGGTCTTTACGTCACCATCAGAGAAGTTAATATAAGCTGATGTTGCAATAAAAATATCAAACTCCCTAGTAATCTTTGAAAATATGGAAAAAAAACTATCTTCACTAATACTTACAGTTGATGGATAACCATCTACATGAGGTAAAAGTACCAATTCATCAGAAGGATCAAGCAGTTGAGAGAGAGATTTTTCCAGAACATAAGAAATATCTCTGTGTAAACTTTTTGGCTTCCATGGGGTTTGTATAATTATCATGCCTTGAGTAATCCAATATATGAAGGTAAGCAATATGCTTAGTTGTTATATCAACTTAGCATACAAGTTGGAAATGATTCGTTCTGCAAGCGAACAATTAATATTTAATGTGCTAAATTATGGAGCAAAGAACTCAATGGTCAATAATATCAATAAATTAGCCGATTTGGGGATTATTAAAGCAGAAGACTTAACTAATCTGAAAATAGTTACTGATAAATACTCTCTAAGTATTTCTGAAGAAATGATAAATTTAATAAAAAAAGGTAAAAAATATAGCGCAATTTCTAAGCAATTCATGCCATCGTTAAATGAACTCAAGGAGGATGAATTTGAAAGAAGTGACCCTATTGGCGATGAAAAATTTAGCCCTATAAAAGGAATAGTTCATAGGTATAAAGATAGAGTATTACTAAAAACTAATAGCGCATGTGCTGTTTACTGTCGTTTTTGCTTTAGGAGAGAGGTTGTTGGACCTTCAGGAGAAAAACTTACCCAAGAAGAAACTAACGAAGCGATTAAGTATATTAGAAAGCATAAAGATGTATGGGAGGTAATCCTAACCGGAGGTGATCCATTTGTTCTATCACCCGAAAAGATTGGTAATATCCTCGATTCACTTGATACAATTAATCATGTCAAAATAATCAGGTTTCATACACGTGTCCCAATTGTAAAACCAAGAATAATTTCAGAAAACCTTCTAAAAGTTTTATCCAACAGAAAAGCTACAATTTATATTGCAATTCATATTAATCATGAATCAGAAATGACAGAAAAAGCAAAGGAGGCCTGTGATAAACTAGCCAAAAAAGGTTTTCCTTTAATTGGCCAAACAGTTTTACTGAAAGGAATTAATAATAAAACCAGCACTCTTGAAAAGCTTTTTAGAATAATGCTTCAGGCAAAAATTAAACCATACTATTTACATCACCCTGACTTTGCTAATGGCACAGGACACTTTAGGGTAACAATCAAAGAAGGACAGAAAATTATGAGAGAGTTAAGGGGAAGTATTTCTGGTATTGCAATACCAACATACATACTAGATATACCGGGTGGTTATGGAAAAGTTCCGATAGGACCCCAATATTTAAAAGAAAGAAATGAATTGAATAATTTTGTAGAGGATATTAATGGTAGACTTCATATCTATCCGTCAAAATAATTCAATTATCTGGATTTTATAATAAAATAAACATAACTTAATAATAATTTTATATCTGGATGGTTTAAGGGCAATAAAATGGAAACTTTTGAAATCTTTCTTAACGTAATTAGCCAGAATATCTGGATGTTTATGATGTTCCCTCTCTTAGGAATTGGTTTCTATTTAACATTTGGATTAAGGCTAATTACAATAATAAAAATACCTTCTTCTTTTGCTAATCTGTTTGATAGAGATACCAATCAAGAAACTCAAGCTTCTGGAGAGATATCACCCTTTAAAGCTTTAATGACTGCATTAGCTGCAACAGTTGGAACAGGAAATATTGCCGGAGTGGCTACAGCTATTTTTTTAGGGGGACCTGGTGCAATTTTTTGGATGTGGATGACTGCTCTATTTGGGATGGCCACAAAATACAGTGAAGCATTACTAGCTGTTCACTATAGAGAAAAAAACGCAAAAGGTAATTTTGTCGGTGGCCCAATGTATTATATTAAAAATGGTTTGGGTAAAAAATGGCAATGGCTTGGTTTTTGCTTTTCCTTTTTAGCAATATTTGCAGGTCTTGGAGCAGGAAATACTGTTCAGTCTAATTCTATTGCTGATGTTCTTTATTCAAACTTAAATGTACCCCATTGGCTTACAGGAGTAACAATTTTACTTCTTGTAGCAGCAGTCCTCATTGGAGGAGTAAAAAGAATTGCAAGCGTTGCTGGCAAGTTAGTTCCCATAATGATAATCGCATACCTAACTACCACCATTTTAATCTTAATAACCAATTTTGATGAAATTCCCGATGCATTTAGTTTAATTTTTCTTGATGCCTTTTCAGGGACCGCTGCTGCAGGAGGATTTGCAGGTGCTACAGTTATGGCTGCTATAAGGTTTGGAGTAGCAAGAGGAATCTTCTCAAATGAAGCTGGACTTGGTTCAGCTCCAATTGCTCATGCAGCCGCAAAAACAAATGATCCCGTAAAACAAGGAAGGATAGGTATGTTAGGTACTTTTATAGATACAATATTGGTTTGTACTATGACTGCTTTGGTAATCATAATAACAGGATCATGGACCTCCGGAGAAAATGGAGCAACTTTAACTGCGACAGCGTTTAGTTCAGCCTTACCTTATGGTAATTACATTGTTATGATCTCACTTATAATCTTTGCTTTCACAACAATCCTAGGATGGAGTTATTATGGTGAAAGGTGTGCAGAATTTATTTTTGGCCAGAGATCTATAATACCATTTAGAATCATATGGTGTGCTGTAATACCAATAGGGGCTATAACAGGATTAGAAATTATCTGGTTGATGGCAGATATCATGAATGCTCTTATGGCAATTCCTAACTTAATAGCTTTGTTTTTACTAAGCCCAGTAGTGTTTAAAATCTCTAAAGAATATAATAAAGAATAAATATATGTTTATACCAACACCTAACTAAAATTATGGATAGTAAAACAATAATTAATAAAAAATATGTAGATGGTACTTTTGGTCAGGTACACATTAGAGAAACTATTCCTGAAAATATAAAACAAACTCCCGTTTTATTCTTTCATGCAAGCCCGCTTTCTGGAGAAATTTATGATGAACTATTACCATTAATTGGAATAGATAGAATTGCAATTGCACCTGATACACCGGGATACGGCATGTCGGATCCACCAGAAACCATTCCAACAATTGATGATTACGGTAAAGCTTTTTCAGAACTCTTGGATAAATTAAGTTTACATAAAGTTGATTTAGTTGGTTACGCCACTGGCTCTTTTATTGCTTCCTCATTAGCATCTATTAGACCTGATATTGTGAGACGGCTAGTGCTTTTTTCAGCGCCTATAATAGATGATGTTGAAAGAAAAAAACTGGGTGATAAATTTGGGGAAATAATTCCTCCCAAAGATGATGGGAGTCACCTTATTGAGTTATGGAAACAAGTATATGAACCAAGGGGACCGAAACAAACAGTGGAAGACTGTATGAAAATTTTTCACGATCACATTAGAGCACCAACACATATGAAACCATGGGCTCCCAGAGCTGCCTTTTTATACCCTTTATCAGAAACGCTAAAAAAAATTACACAACCGACAGTTATTTATAATATTGCAAATGAGGTTCATGATCCTACGTTAGCTGCAAAAAAATATATAAATAATGGTAAGCTAGTTGAGATTCCTTCATGGGGGCATGGATTCCTTCAAAATGAAACAAAAGAAGTAGATAGGATATTAAGATTATTCTTTGATAGTAAAAATGCGGAAACGATAAAATGAAAAATAAGAATATCTATCGTAATTATGTAAATCTTAAAAGTGGTCAAGTACATATAAGAATATCTGGTAAGGAAAAAAATGATAGAAGACCTTTGGTATGTTTTCATCTCAGTCCCGTATCTGGAATAATTTTTGAGAAGTTGATGATGGAAATGGGACAAGACAGGCTTATAATTGCGCCAGATACTCCAGGCTTTGGAATGTCGGACTACATCTCAAGCGAGCCAACAATCCGGGATTATGCCAAAGTTATGAAAGATTTAATTAATAAATTAAAAATACAAAACCTTGATATCATGGGATATCATACCGGCTCAAAGATTTGCGTTGAACTTGCAAATCTTATTCAAGAAAGAATAAACCATTTAATCTTAATTTCTGCACCTATTTACAAAAAAAACGAGCTTGAAGAACAACATAAAAATATGGGAAATTATACTGCCCCAAAAGGTGATGGGTCTCATCTTATAAAAGCCTGGAATGGTTTATGGAAATGGCGTGGCCCCAATCAAATGCCAACAGACATAATGAAAATATTTCCCGATCAAATTAAAGGTGGGCATAAATCGCACTGGGGTCATAAAGCCGCATTTAGTTACACTTACCCTGAACGCATAAAAAATATTAAGATTCCTATACTTGTGATCAATACAAAAGATGACCTTTTTAATTATACAAAAAGAATTAAAAAATACCTTATAAACGGAAAAATTTTTGAAAAAAAAGATTGGGGACATGGCTTTTTAGACCACAATACAAAGGAAATAGCTAAATACACAAGAAACTTCCTTGATAAAAATGAGTGGCCGAGGGAAGCCCCATAGAACATGTTGAAAAAAATATTTTTAATATTAACGCTATTGTGCATTCTTCAATTGAATAAATCTGATGCTCAAGACCAACTTAGAATTGGTGTAGTTAGTATCCCTCAAGATCTAGGCAACCCTTACGGATCGATTACAATGCCTACTATCCTTGGCTCTCTTGGTGTATTTGATTCACTCACAACGATAGATAAGGACGGCCAAACGAAACCTTGGGTTGCCAGCACATGGGAATATATAGATAAACTGACATGGCATTTTAATATAAAACCAAATATAAAATTTTCAAATGGTGAGAGTCTTGATGCATATGCTGCGGCTGCGGCAATAAATTACTTTGCTTCTGGCGAAGGGATAATTGAAGTCGTAGCACAATTAGTAAACAACATACAAAGCGCTAAAGCAATAAACAGTTCATTACTGGAAATTAAAACTAAGAAACCAAATATCCTTTTACCAAGAAGGATCTCAGCAATTAGAATTCCTCCTCCTATGTATTGGAAAAAACTTGGAAGAAAAGAATTTTCTAGAAAACCAATTGGATCGGGCTCATTCATATCAACTAGGTGGGATAGCAATAAGATTATACTTATTGCAAATGAAACGTCTTGGCGACCTCCAAAGATAAAAAAAATTGAAATTATTGCAATACCCGAGATCACTTCTAGATTACAAGCTATCATAACTGATGCGATTGACATTGCAATTGATATAAGTCCTGACGATAAAACAAGTCTTGAAAAATCTAGCTCAAGATTAAACTATCGACCATCAGGTAGAGTTCAACTGTTAACTTTTCTCTCAACATCTGATTCCCCTGTCTCTGATGTTAGAGTTAGGCAAGCCTTGAATTATGCCATCAATAAAGAGAGGATAATTAATTTACTTTTAGCTGGCTCTACGAAACCAACAGGACAAGCTGCTGTTAGAGCATCTTTTGGTTTTAATCCATCTATAAAACCCTATCCATACAGTCCAAAACGGGCAAAAGAATTACTATCTCAGTCAGGTTACCCAAATGGGTTTAAAATGTCAGCAGATATATTACAAGGTGCTACCGCTGGTGATGGGGCATGGTATCTTCAGATTGCAAATGATTTGAAAGAGATTGATGTTATTCTTAACTATAACATGGCTTCCTATGCCATCCACATCAGAAAGATTAGACAGGGTGGATGGAAAGGAACAGCATTTGGAATGGATTTTAATAACCTTCCGACTTTAGACGTTTTATGGCCTCTAAGAGTCCATTCATGTCTCTGGAAGGCTCCTTGGCACTGTAAAAAAGAATGGGATCTTTTAATTGAAGAGGCTGAGGAGGAATTTGATATAAATAGAAGACTTCTTAAAACTCAAAAGCTGGTAGAATTATATCATAAACAACCTACGGGAATTTATTTATGGGAAATACCTGGAATTGATGGTGTCTCTAACAGGGTTCATAATTACAAGCCTCACCATGCTTATGTAAATCTGCATGAGTTATATATTAAATAAATTACATTAAACCCATTACTTTGGGAAGCCAAAGGCATATAGCTGGAAATAGAGTTATTATTATCAACCTTAAAAAATCAGAAAAAAGAAAAGGAACTATTCCAGCATATATTGAGGATAAGGATATACGAGAAGACATGCCATGAAGTACGAAAACATTTAGTCCAATAGGAGGCGTAATCATGCCCATTTCCATTACCACAACATTAATCACTCCCCACCATATTGGGTCATATCCCATACCAACTATAATTGGAAATACAAATGGTAACGTGATTACCATTGCTGCAACTGTATCAAAAATTGACCCTAAGATTATATAAATTACTTGTATTAGAAAGATAATTAATAAGGGATGAAGGTCCAAATTTTCAATATAAGAAACGATTATATCTGGGAGACCTGAAAGTGAAATTGAATATGAAAAAATTGAAGCGCCAATAATTATTAAATAAATAAGAGATGTACTTGCAGCAGTCTCCTTTAGGTTATCAAAAAAAACCTTTGCAGATAAACGTTTTCTTAATGCAGTAAAAATTATAGCAAATGAAGCTCCGCATGCGGCTGCCTCACTAACTGTGAAAAAACCCGAGTAAATTCCACCACTAACAATTAAAGCTAATAATATAACGCCCCAACTCTTTTTCAGAGCTCCCTTTTTCGCTTCCCATGAAACACGATCAGATGGAGGGCCAGATTCTGGTTTGATTAAAACGTAAATCCAAACTGCTATCAAGTAAAACAATACTGCTATTAATGCAGGAAAGATAGCAGCTACAAACAAAGCGGTAACAAATTGTTCAGTCAGAACTGCATAAAGGACTAATAGAACAGAAGGCGGAACAATAACTCCCAATGTTGACCCTGCTGCAATTGACCCTGCCGACAACTGAATAGAATAAGATCTTTTTTCCATTTCGGGTAATGCAATTCGAGTCATAGTTGCAGTAGTAGCTAAAGAGGAACCACAAACGGCACCAAATCCAGCGCAAGTTGTAATCGTAGCCATTGCTAAACCACCTCTCTTGTGACCAATAAAAGCATAAGCTAAATTATACAAGTCACCAGAAAGACCTGCCGCAGATGCAAAATTTCCCATTAATAAAAATAATGCAATTATAGCAAGTTCCTGACTAGCAATTGCCGCTGAGGGCTCTATACCAAATAATACAATTGCCGAGTCAAAACCAATAATTGAACCAACACCAATAAGTCCTGCTAATGACATGGCAACACCAATTGGAACATGTAATGCTATTAGACAGAACATCCCTAAAAGTACTAAACAGCCTATAGTTGATGGTTCCATGAGATAAAATATCAAAATTTTTGTGTGTCAAAATTCTGTGACACATCATTAAATGCAGAAACTATAGAATAGTAGAAAATTAAAAATTGCACACAAATACATGAAAACATTATTAGAGTAACTGAAAACCAAACTGGCCAAACTAATAATTCTAAAGTAGAAGTAGTCCTTCCTGCATAAAAACAATCTAGTGAAAATAGAAAGAATTGATAAAAAACAATAGAAAAGAATAACAATGTCAATAAGGAACCAAATACCTCAAAACAATTATAGAATTTCTTACCCAATAAACTTCCAAGAATCCTAACAGTTACAGCATTGCCTTTCCTGAGACCTGCAGGAAAACAGCTTGCAATTACTATTGCAAACGCCACTTCCTCCACGTCATTCAGGCCACTAATTCTTGAAAAACCAATATACCTAAAAAATACATCAATTAGAGTCATAAAAGCGATAAGAACTAACCCAGTAAAGCCAACTATTGCCATTACTTCTATGGCTTTATCCAAAACTTTTTGATAAGGATTCTGACTTAGATTCATTTATCTAGCTCTAATTTCTTCTAATATTTCTTTTACCATTGAAATTGTTTCATCTCCATAATTAGTTCTATCAACCCATGACCTTGCAATAGGGTCAACATACTTTTTCATTTCTTCAATTTTTACAGTTCCTGCTTCTTCAAAAGTCAAATGTTTTTGCAACCTCAACTTATCAGAAATCTCTTTTTGCCTTCTATCATATGCCTCTCCACCTATTAAAGCTATCTTCTCTCCGCTATTATTATCAATTATTTCTTTTAAATCATCTGGAATATTTTTCCATACTTCTCTATTCATCATAAGTGCGAATGAAACAGTCCCAAGGGGAGCTGTAATAACATGGTCTGTTTCCCTATAGGTTTGAAATGTATTTAAAGCAATCCATCCTTGAATAGCTCCATCTAGAGTTCCCCTTCTTAGGGCCTCTACTGCGTCCGATGGATGTAATGCCTCTGGCACAGCATCTAATTTTTTTAAAAAATCACCCTCTAGTCTTCCTACAGATCTTATTTTCAGGCCCTTAATATCATTGTAAGACTTAACTCCACTTTTAGTAAATAGATTACTTGGTTCAGCGGTCCATAAACCCAAGAGTTTTACATCATCAAACCCTTGTAAAACACCCCTCTCAAATAGGTTCCAAGCAACAAGGCTTGCTTCAGTAGAAGATCGCATTAAAAAAGGAAGTTCAAAAACCTGCATTTGAGGAAATTGACCAGGAGTATAGCTTGGCTGAACCAAACCAATTTCAGTAATACCAGCTTTTACAAGATCAAACTGTTTGTATGGACTTCTTCCAAGACTACCACCCCAGTATACTTTAAACTTAATTCGATAATTACTTGCTTTAACTACACTATCCATCCATGGCTCATAAATACTTTTAACGCTATGGCTAAGTGGAGAGAGATATGAAGAGACTCTCAAAGTAATTGACTCTTCAGAAAAACATACGGAGTAAAATATAAAATAGAAAAAAACTAATAACCTAATCATAAATTAAAACTTTATTTCTAAGTTATGGTTCAGTAAAACTTTGGTCTAATGTCTTGACCACTGGATAGAGTAAATATGCAATAAGCCTTCTCTCTCCAACTTTCACTCGGCCAGCTAAACTCATACCAGGTGTTGCTATAAAACTTTCAGGGATACTTTTTAATTGTCCAATATCTAAATTACTTAACACTGTAAAAGATGACTGAGCAGAATCCCCTTGTATATCTTCAGTAACATCGGCTGAAATATAAATCAAACTAGCGTCTATTTGGCCATGTTTTTGATAAGGCAATGCGTCAAGAGATATCATCACTTTTGCTCCAGTGGACAATAAACCTGCATCAACTGATGAAACAGTGAACTCTGCCAAAAGCTGATCGTCCACGGGTACTAGAGTAAGAACAGTAGTACCAGATGATACTACAGCACCAGGAAAAATATTATCAATGTTAAGAACAAGACCTGTTATTGGTGATAAAAGAAGAACATCCTCTTTTTGGCGTTTTATTTTCTCCAACTCTTCTTCTATAACTAAAAGATTTTTCTTAGCTAAAGAATATTTCTCATTGGCCGTGGCAATCCATTCACTAGAAAACGCATTTTTATCAGCCTTTATAGAAGCGAGTTGTCTCTCAGCATTAAGACGTTGAGTACGAGTCGTCAAAAGTTCAACTTTTGACAAAAGTTCTTTTTCATATAACTTTTGCCTGCCACTTTCTAACTCTAGTTGAATCTCTATTTCACTCTCTAAGCCTTTCTCATTAGCTTGAAAAGCAGCCATTTTAGATATAAATTCTTCTCTTTGATTAAGAAATACTTGCCTCTGAGTTTTATCGCTTATTACATCAGCATTAGATGTACCAACAGGAATACCTAGTGCTTGCTCAAACCTTGATAATTCCGCTTCTGCAAATGCTTTATCTAAATTTAATTTCCTTGAGTCAGCCGACAAAAGAGTGTCATCAAATTTAATTAAGGGAGCACCTTCTTTAACAAGCTGTCCTCTAGTTGCATATACTTCTTGAACAACTGAACTAAAATTACTTTGAACCTCTATATTTGGAGAAGCAGTTGTAATTTTACCTGTCAACAGAACAGTCGTATCAACACTTGAAACTGTTAGCCAGATGACAGTTAGAAGAAATAATATAAAAGAACCAAAAGTTACATTTAGTATAGTGGTTGGAAGCGATCTAGTTTCATAATACCTAAGCAACCCAGAGTACTTAGCAACTAGATCTTCTTTAGTTTTTTCTATTAGGGTCTTATAGATCGGAAGAGCGTCG
>NZGX01000001.1 GCA_002691085.1 Rhodospirillaceae bacterium
CTCTAACCAACTGAGCTACACCCGCCATTAAGAGTTTGATGTAATCTTAATTTTAATAACAGTCAATACAGCTATTAAAGCAACATAATCAAAGCATAAATTGCCTATTTATTAATCATCTTGGTTAAAAAATAGACCATATTAGTGGTTATACGTGTCAATTCTAAAGTAATAAAGTATAAAAAAGTGAGTATCCATAACAAAAAATTTATTTGGCACATCTCTTGAATACACTTTTAAGTATATCTTATACCTAATTGTAGTTTTCTTAATGAAGAGAAGTAGCATACTGAAGGGCACAAAAATGAAAAAAATAGAAGCAATTATTAAACCTTTCAAATTAGATGATGTCAAAGAAGCATTACAAAAGCTTGGCACATCTGGCCTTACAGTAACTGAAGCTAAGGGATTTGGAAAACAAAAGGGACATACTGAGCTTTATAGAGGTGCAGAGTATGTAGTTGATTTTTTGCCTAAGGTAAAAATAGAATTAATTATCGAAGATGACCTTCTTGAAGATGCAGTGGTGGCGATAAAAGAGTCTGCCTACACTGGGAGGATTGGGGATGGTAAAATTTTTATCTATTCACTTGATGATGCAATTAGAATAAGGACTGGTGAAAGAGGTTCAGAAGCAATTTAAAATTATATTAACAACTAAATAAAAGGTAGGGAGATAATATGTCGGATGTAAAATCTGTTTTAAATTTAATAAAGGAAAAAGAAGTCCAGTATGTCGATTTTAGATTCACTAATCCAGCTGGAAAATGGCAACATACTGCTCAACATGTAAGCACAGTTGATGAAGAAATGTTGACGAAAGGAATAATGTTTGATGGTTCATCAATTCAGGGATGGAAAAGTATCGACGAATCAGACATGACACTTGTACCAGATCTTTCTACTGCTGTTATGGATCCATTTACCGCCCAACCGCAACTAATTCTCTTTTGTGATGTATATGAACCCTCCACAGGAAAACCATATCATAGAGATCCTAGAAGCATTGCAAACGCTGCTTTAGCACATATGAAATCTTCTGGTATTGCTGACACGGCTTTTTTTGGTCCAGAAGCGGAATTTTTTGTATTTGACGATGTAAGATTCTCTACAAATCAAAATCTCATGGCTTTTGAAATAGATGGAGAGGAAGGGCCTTACAATACCTGGAAAAGGTATGAAGAAGGAAATTATGCTCATAGACCTAAAGCAAAAGGTGGATATTTTCCTGTTGCCCCAGTTGATAGTGGAACAGACCTTAGAGCTGAAATAGTAACCGTAATGACAGAGATGGGTGTAAATATGGAAAAACATCACCATGAAGTTGCTCCCTCTCAACACGAGCTTGGATTAAAGTTCGACGAGCTTGTTCGTACAGCAGATAATATGCAAATTTATAAATACTGCGTTCACATGGTCTCTCATTCGTATGGCAAAACAGCTACATTTATGCCAAAACCAGTTGTAAATGATAATGGTTCAGGGATGCACACGCACCAATCACTTTGGAAAGGAGGGTCTAACTTATTTGCTGGTTCAGAATACGCAGGTCTCTCTGAAACTGCATTGCACTATATTGGCGGAATTATAAAACATGCAAGAGCAATTAATGCCTTTTCAAATGCTAGCACAAATAGTTACAAGCGTTTAGTTCCTGGGTTTGAAGCACCAGTAATTCTTACTTATTCCTCAAGAAATAGATCAGCATCATGTAGAATACCACATGTAGAGGGAACAAGCGGAAAGCGAGTTGAAGTTCGTTTCCCAGATGCATCTGGAAACCCCTATCTAACATTTGCAGCTATGTTAATGGCTGGCCTTGATGGTATTGAAAATAAAATAAATCCTGGTGATCCTATGGACAAAGATCTTTATGAATTACCTGAAGAAGAACTCGAAGGTGTTCCTACAGTTGCTAGTTCATTGTCACAAGCTCTTGATTCACTAGATAATGATCGATCATTTCTTTTAAAGGGTGATGTATTCACAGATGATATGATAGATGGGTATCTAGAAATTAAGGATGAGGAATGTGAAAGACTTAACCAAACTCCTCACCCCGTCGAATTTGATATGTATTACTCAGTTTAATTAAGTAGAGTTCAATTATAAAAGTCCTTACACACGATCCGTGTAAGGACTTTTTTTAATGTACACTCTCTTTATTTTTAGTTTCAGACAAACCCTTCCCTGAGGGTAAGTCATCGTAAACCTCTAGAGAAAGTTTATTATTCTCTATAATAACTTTGACTGTACCACCATTAATAAGTTTCCCAAAAAGTAATTCATCTGCAAGATTCTTTTTTATTTCATTTTGAATGATACGTGCAAGTGGCCTGGCTCCCATCTTTTTATCGTAGCCCTTCTCTGAAAGATATTTTTTTGCATCATCTCTGAGAGTAATACTAACATTCTTCTCTGACAGCTGTACCTCTAACTCTACAATAAACTTATCAACTATTTTATATATAATTTCTTTTGATAAACTTGAGAATTGAATAATAGAGTCTAATCTATTTCTAAACTCTGGACTAAACATTTTTTCTATTGCAGCAATATCCTCACCATCTCTAGAAGACCTCTCAAAGCCAACAACATTCTTATCTAATTCAACTGCACCTGCATTAGTAGTCATTATTAAAATAGCGTTTCTAAAACTTACACTTTTTCCAGTATGGTCTGTTAATTTACCATGATCCATAACTTGTAAAAGAATATTAAATAAGTCAGGATGTGCTTTTTCAATTTCATCTAAAAGTAAAACACAATGTGGGTTTTGATCAACGGCATCAGTTAAAATACCACCTTGGTCATAACCTACGTATCCTGGTGGTGCACCGATAAGCCTGGAAACAGAATGACGTTCCATGTACTCTGACATATCAAACCTTAATAGCTTTATACCTAAACTTGAGGAGAGCTGTCTTGCAACTTCAGTCTTTCCAACACCTGTTGGGCCTGAAAAAAGATAGTTACCAATTGGTTTTTCAATATCTCTTAAACCTGCTCTAGATAACTTAATTGCGCTAGACAATGAAGATACAGCTTTCTGTTGACCAAAGACCATTCTATTAATATCTCTCTCAAGGTTTTCTAGGATCTTTTTGTCATCTCGTGTAACAGACTTTTCTGGTATTCTGGCAATTTTTGCTACTATAGCTTCAATATCTTTAACAGAAATGGTTTTCTTTCTTTTGCTGCTTGGCAGTAATCTCTGAGCTGCTCCAGACTCATCAATAATATCTATTGCTTTATCTGGTAGCTTTCTTTCGTTTATATATCTTGCAGAAAGTTCAACTGCTGTGCGTATTGCATCAGATGTATATCTAACTTCGTGGAACTCCTCGTATTGGCCCTTGATTCCCTTTAATATTTTTACACTATCCTCAGTACTAGGTTCAAGAACATCAATTTTTTGGAATCTCCTAGATAATGCTCTATCTTTCTCAAGATGGTTTTTAAATTCCTTATAAGTAGTTGATCCAATACATCTCAGAGTTCCATTAGCTAAAGCTGGTTTTAATAAATTTGAAGCATCCATTGAACCACCAGATGTAGCTCCCGCACCAATTATTGTATGAATTTCATCGATAAATAATATTGCCCCCGGTTCATTTTCAATTTCTTTAACAATAGATTTTAATCTTTCTTCGAAATCTCCTCTATACCTTGTACCCGCAAGTAATGAACCCATATCAAGAGAATATATAATTGAATTTTTTAGCACCTCTGGAACATTACATTTAAAAATATTGAGAGCTAACCCCTCAGCTAAAGCTGTCTTGCCAACACCTGAATCTCCAACGTATAGTGGATTATTTTTAGTTCTCCTGCAAAGTATTTGTATTGTTCTATTAATTTCATTTTCTCTCCCAATTATAGGGTCAATTTTATTTTCTTCAGCTTTCTTATTTAAATTTATACAATAAACATCTAGAGAATTTTGTTTTTGGGTTTTATCATCTGATTCTTCGGTAACAGTATCTTCCTCACCATGAGGAGCTTTTTGTGATGTATAATCAGAGTTTTTTGCAATACCATGGGAGATAAAATTTACAACATCTAATCGTGTCACGTCTTGCTCACCTAAAAAAAATAAAGCATGGCTTTCTCTTTCAGAGAAAAGAGAGACAAAGACATTTGCTCCAGTTACATCTGATCCAGAGGAAGATTGAACATGTATAGCAGCACGTTGTATTACTCTTTGAAAAGAAGCTGTAGGAGTTGGAGTTACATCTTTTTCAACAGATAAAGATTTTAAACTTATTTTAATAAATTCATTCAAAGAAATTTTCAGCTCTTCAATATTAACAGCACATGCTCTCATTACCTCCAGAGCATCAACATCATCACACAAAGCTAATAAAAGGTGTTCTAAAGTGGCATATTCATGATTATTTTTTTCTGCATAAAATAACGCTTTATTTAGTGTATTTTCTAGATTGTTAGAAAGCATAGAAGATTACCTCAATAAAAAATCCGTTAATTAATCTTTTTCTAAAACACATTGGAGTGGATGTTGATGTTTACGTGAAAAATCCATTGTTTGGTTTACTTTTGTTTGAGCAACTTCGTAAGTGTAAATACCACATAACCCAACTCCCTTTTGATGCACATGTAACATTATTTTAGTAGCGTCCTCAATGGTTTTACCGAAAAACACCTCTAAAATATGAACCACAAATTCCATAGGTGTATAATCATCGTTAAGCAATAAAACCTTATACATAGACGGTTTTTTTGTTTTTGGACGAGTTTTGGTTATAATTCCTGTCTCAACACTTCCATCATCCAGTGGTTTATCGGGATTTGCACTCATAGAAACCTTAATCATTCAAATTATAATTTTTATTTATAACAGATATTAGAGAAATAAAGTTAGATATAAATAGAAAATCTTTAAAAAGAAATAGGAAGTTTAATATTATTTAATGAAAGTTCATAAGATAAAATAGAAACCATCTGGTTAAGATGTTCCAACGTATCTGCCTCACATCTCGCTACTAATGCTGGCTCGGTATTAGATGCTCTTAGCAACCACCATCCTGAGGGAGTTGTAACTCTTAATCCGTCAATATCATTAACCTTGTATTCTGAACTGATTAATCTAGACCTAATATTACTTATAACCTCAAATTTTTCAGAATCATTACAGAAGAATCTTATCTCGGGAGTATTAAATACTTTAGGCAATCTTGATATAATCTCCGTAAGATTTTGTGTCTTACTAGAAAAAATTGATAAAAATCTAGTAGCTGCATAGATTGCATCATCAAAGCCATAATACTTATCAGCAAAAAAAACATGTCCGCTCATCTCACCGGCCAATACTGCTCCAGTTTCATGTATTTTTTTCTTAATGTTTGAGTGACCAGTTTTATACATAATAGGAATGCCACCCAGGATCTGAATCTTATCAAAAAGAATCTGGCTTGATTTTACATCTGCAATAATAGTTCCGCCAGGGTGATCTTCTAATACGGATTCTGCTAGAATTAATAATAACTGGTCTCCCAATAGAGCATTACCATTTGAGTCCACTACAACTAAACGATCACCATCTCCATCAAAAGCAAAACCAAAATCGGCTTTTTTTTCTTGAATTTCAATAATAATTTGCTTTAGGTTTTCATTTTTTGTAGGGTCAGGATGATGGTTTGGAAAAGTACCGTCAATATCACTATTAATAACATAATGTTCACCTGGAAGAAACTTTACTAAATCAGAAATAATTTTTCCTCCAGAACCATTTGCAGGATCCCAAACAACTCTTAACTTTTTATTACCATTGAAATCTTTTAAAATTCTTTGAATATATTCATTACTTATATTCTTATATATTTTATTCCCGCTTTTTTTAACGTAACTATAATTTTTAGAAATAATTCCTAAATTTTTTATATCTTCACCAAAAAATGGCTTATTATTAAGTGAAATTTTAAAACCATTATATTTAGATGGATTGTGAGATCCTGTAACAACAACCCCAGCATCAGCATTAAAAAAAAACGATGAGAAATATAAAAGTGGTGTTGGTACACAACCTATATTAATTACATCTATACCGACTGACGTAAAACCATCTGATAATTTCTCACAAAGAAATGGAGAGCTTTCTCTACCATCAAAACCAACACATACCTTCGTTCCATGTTTATCAAGAACAATCAGCCCAAGGAGTTGTCCTAAAACATATGCATCATTTTGATTTAGTGTCTGATTTATAACACCTCTTATATCGTATTCTCTTAGTACAGTTTTATCAAATATGTGACTATTATGCATTCTTGGATTCCATTAAGAAGATGATCTGCCTATTGAAAAATAGGTAAATCCATAACTTCTCATGTCTTCTGGCAAATAAATATTTCTTAGGTCAACTAAAACTGGCTTTTCCATTAATTCTCTAACACGAGTAAAATCTAGACTTCTAAATTCATTCCATTCTGTAATTATTACCAAACAGATTGCTGATTCCATAGTTTCATATGAATTTTTACAAAATTTTATATTCTTAATTATTTTTTTTGCCTCATCCATTCCGCTAGGATCATAAGCTGAAATAACTGCTCCAGCTTCAACTAAATTATCAATTATAGTTAAAGCTGGACTATCCCGCATATCATCAGTATTTGGTTTAAAGGTCAAACCAAGAATAGCAATTTTTTTTCCTTCGACCGAACCGTTACAAGCATTAATAACTCTTTGATGCATTTCAGCTTTTCTCTTAGTATTTATATCAACTACAGTTTCAACAATACTTAATGGTGAACTATAGTCTTGAGCACTTTTTATAAAAGCCAAGGTATCTTTTGGAAAACAGGAACCTCCATACCCAGGACCTGGGTGAAGAAATTTTGAACCAATTCTTTTATCTAAACCAATACCCTTTGAGACATCATGGACATCTGCACCTACTTTTTCACAAAAATCGGAAATTTCATTTATAAATGTAATTTTTGTTGCAAGAAAAGTATTAGCTGCATACTTAATTATCTCAGATGTCTCAAGATTAGTATAAAGAATTGGTGTCTCAATTAAATAAAGAACCTTATACAAATGTCGCATTATACTTTTCGCTTTTTCACTCTCTACTCCAATTACAACCCTATCAGGTCTCATAAAATCATTAATAGCTGAACCTTCACGAAGAAACTCAGGATTAGAAACGATATCGAATTCAGCGTTAGGATTTATTTTTTTTATTATTTTATGAACCTCCCGTCCTGTCCCAACCGGTACAGTTGATTTCATAGCAATTACTTTATAAGAGTCAATTACGCTAGCAATCTCTTTAGCAACATCGTAAACATAAGTAAGGTCTGCATGTCCATCTCCACGTCTGCTGGGAGTTCCAACAGCAATAAAGATTGCCTCTGATTCTTTTACAGATTCTTTTAAATTAGTCGAAAATTTAAGACGACCTGATTTATAATTATTTCTAACAATTTCATCAAGTCCTGGCTCATATATTGGAATAATGCCTGAATTTAAATCTTTGATTTTATTTTCATCTTTATCAACGCAAGTTACATCAACACCAAACTCAGAAAAACATGCACCTGATACAAGCCCAACATACCCAGTACCAATCATTGCAATACGCATATAGTTTAAACCTATAAATTATTTTAAAAGCTTAAGTATAGAAGACCTAATCTTATCGGATAAATCGGGTCTTTCTAATGCTAAAGCTAAATTTGCCTCGAGGAAACCTATCTTACTGCCGCAGTCAAATCTCTGTCCTTTAAAAATTTTTGCATGAAAAGGAACACTGGAATCAAAAGAATTGATTGCATCTGTTAATTGAATTTCCCCATTAACACCAGGTTGTTGTTTCTTTAAATTACTAAAAACTACTGGATCTAGTATATACCTTCCTATGTTAGCAAAACAAGATGGTGCTGATCTAGTTTTAGGTTTCTCAACCATTCGGTTTACACTTATGATATCATCACTAATACTTTCAATATCAAGGATACCATAATTACTTGTTTCATTTTTTGGAACCTTCATAGTAGCAATGAGGTTTCCTCCAAGTGATACATAAGACTCAATCATTGACTTTAGACAGGGTGGGTCTGATATCAAAAGTTCATCAGGAAGGATTACAGCAAAAGGTTCATCTCCTATAATATCCTGGGCACACAACACTGCATGACCTAAACCAAGCGGCTCTCTTTGCCTAATAGACACAATACTACCAGAATCAGGTAATATTTTAATTATTGAGTCAATGGCCTCGTGCTTACCTTTATCCCGAAGAAAAGCTTCCAATTCTATAGATTTATCAAAATAGTCTGTAATAACTGATTTATCCTTACCTGTTATAAAAATAAAAGTTTCTATTCCTGCAGATATCGCCTCTTCAAAAGCATAATCAATAAGGGGCTTATCAACTATTGGTAACATTTCTTTGGGTATAACTTTTGTAGCGGGAAGAAACCTTGTACCACGACCTGCAACAGGGATAACTACTTTTCTTATTTTTTTAGTCATAGGGATCAATATTACAATTCTATTTAATGTGTGTAAGCTAAATTATAAAGCTAAA
>NZGX01000002.1 GCA_002691085.1 Rhodospirillaceae bacterium
AATCGTATTCTAACTCAACAAGGTCAAATTCTGCAGCCATATATCCACCAACTGATATCTTTATAAAAAGAAAATCATCTGTACACCATAACTCTTCGGTTGGGTGATCACTTAAAAGGAATTTATAATGATTACATTCAAATGTTCCAGCAGGTACTGTAATACTCTTCTTACCTGAATATTCGATATCAAAAGAAATTGTTTCTAATATAGGCCCTGAGCAACCATCATGTTCTCGTGATGTCATCCAAACATTTTTTTGAGGCTGAATTTTTTGTTTAAGTGAATGATTAAATCTCGTAAGATGAAGAATATCACATGATACAGGATGAGCACCAAGTGATAATGCTTTCTCTGTTAGTATTCGTTTTTGACTTATCCTTCCAAAATTAAGCCCTATTGCTTCACACTCTGCTATATCATTTGTAAAATTAATCCACCCTGAACCAAGGAACTTACCGTTACTGTGTAATCTATTAAAACAGTCAATTGGTTTAAAATCTTTATCGAATGTATATACAACATCTCTTAGAACTGACCGATTAGCAACAACACCTGGTTCTATTTCACAATGGGCTCTCAATGTTTGTTGTCCATCTTCATGTCGAGATATAGACCACCATTCTCTTCCAAATTCTTCCCATTTACCTGATTTATTTGATTTATATATTATTTTTCCACGTATATTTTTATGTTTCATCATATTTTATTCCTCAAAAACTATACTTTCAAAATTAAGACCACTTGGCTCCATTTTAATAGAACTTAGTTTATTTGTTGACGCAGTAATAACAGGCTGGCTTGTCAATAATATAGAGGGTGCAATATCATTTAACTCTTTCATAATATTTCTCAAATCTATACTTCTATCTTTATGAGTTGATTTGAGTTTAGATTTTTTTATGAGTTTAGTAATTTTTTCATCACAAAAAAAAGGATTAGGTCTTAAACAAGAAAAATATTCAACTGACCGACTTACATCTCTCATTGGTTCATTATTCCATAACAATGAGAAAGCATTAAAGTCTTCCCATTTATTAGTGATAAATCTATTTATAAAGTCCTGGGGCGTAATTGGTTTAATAACAGTCTTAATTCCAACTAACATTAAATCTTGTTGGACTTTTTGAAATGCAAACTCTTGTACACTGCCTCTTGTTTGTAATATAGCTATATTTAGTTGAAACCCATTTGAATAGCCTTCTTCATTAAGTAATTCTTTTGCTTTAGATAGATCATAAGTAAAAGGTTTTAAAGTTGGGTTGTGTCCAATTGTTCCTTCTAATGCACCTTGACTAGCTGGCTGCACAAGTTCATTGAATATATATTTGGATATACTTTTTTTATCTACTGCATAGTTAAGAGCTTGCCTGACCTTATGTGAATTTAAAGGTGATTTTTCATGTAAAGTATTTGGTAATGCAATTGATAATATTACAGATCTATTATGAATCTGAATTTGATAATTCATAGATTTTATCTGGTTAATGGAATCATGATTAATATTCTCTGCCAAATCTATATCATCTGCGAATAATGCTTGTTCGCGACTAAGTGCATTAGGTATACTTTTAATTTCAAGCCTATCAATATTTTTAGATGATCTTATATTATTCTTATGAGACGTAAGAATAACTGAGTTATTACCTTTACCCCATTTAACAAAACGAAAAGGGCCAGTGCCAATAGGATTTATTGCATATTTACTTGGGCCTATTTTATTCCATAAATCATAATCTGTTATCATAATTAAGCTTAATCGACGAGGAAGTATCAAGTCTGGCTCATGCGTTATAATTTCAAATTTAAAATCAGATACAGCTTTAATATTTTTTATATTTTTAAGTTCGTTCGATATATACAAATGTTGAGCTTTATTAGACTTTAAATATAAAAAAATATTTTCTATAGAATATGCCTTTAGGTGTCTATTATTGTGAAAAAAGATATCATCTCTTAAATTAAACACCCATTTCTTATCATCTTTTTGTTCCCAGCTTTTAGCAAGAGATGGTAATACTTCTCCATTGGAAGATATTGATGTTAATGCATCATATATAGATCTCCAAAAGTGACCTGATGGCAATCCCATTGATGAATAAGGATTTCCTAAAGATGGTGGAAGGCCAGATAAACCAATCCTTAGAGTTTTTTCATTTGAATTAGATGTATTGATATTAAAAAGACATATGGCTAAAATGATTGAATAATAGAATATTCTTTTAGACATTATCTTGTGCCAGATCTCGCAAACGTGGGAAAACTTTTTCACCAAATAATTCTAAACTTCTTTCAGTCATAGACGGGTCTTCAATAGGAAAATGTGAAATTCCTAAATGACCTACTTTGAAACGTTTTCTTAATTTATTTAAATTATTAATAACTGTTTCTGGACTACCAACAATTACCTGTGAGTTTTCTAATGCCTTTTCATATCCCTGTGTGAAAAAAGCATATGGTGTTCCTCCCATAAATTTTCTTCTTGCTAATGCAGCTTCTTTACTTACAAAGCCTGGTGGCTGCATCCATGCTGAGACATCAGGGTTTATGGTCATATTCTTCATACTTGTTATTTGAGCCATCCTTCCACCAAATAACTTTTTGCCTTCTTCATGTGCTTTTTCATCTGTTTCAGCTAGGTGAACACGTATCATATAGCCATGATTATTATAAGAAACTTTATGGCCGTATTTCTCTGCTGTTGTGTCATAAAAAGAAAACATTTCATCTGTAGCTTCCAGGCGTGTAGCAAGAGCAATATACGGATAACCGTGCTTTGCTGCCCATTCAATTGTTTCTTTACTCGTAGATCCCGGAATCATAATCGGAGGATGTGGTTTTTGATATGGTAATACCCATGGGTTAACGCATCTATAATCAAAATGTTTTCCTTCCCAAACAAAAGGACCTGGTACAGTCCATGTTTTAAGGATTAAATCATGTGCTTCGTCAAATAAATCACGATTATGAAGTGTATTTGTTGTCATAGCTAATGACTCAACTGCTCCACCACGAACAAAACCTGAAATTAATCTCCCTTTAGATATAAGATCAATCATCGCTAATTCTTCAGCAAGTTTTACAGGATTTCCGTGAATGGGGAGAATGTTTCCACCTATAAAGATTTTTACACGCTTTGTAATTTTCGCTAATACTGTAGCTGAAATGTTCGGTATAGGAGACATAGCAGCGGGGGCATTGTGGTGTTCATTAACGAGAATACCATCAAACCCAATATCTTCTGCTAATTGAAAATCTTTGTGATATCTATCAAGTAAATTGGCTGCATGTTCAGCATTAAAATGTTTATTAGAAAATTTTAACATAACAGCGCCATATTCCGCAGCTGCTTCATGAGGATAACCAATATAAGGTTGATTCATAAAATAGTAAAAATTAAGCATGGTTATATTATCTCAATATCTTTTTACTAAAATCAATTATAGCATTTGAAAAATCTTTAGGCATTTCTAAATGTACATAATGACCTGCATTTTTGACAATAGTTATTTTTGAGTTATTTAAAACAGAATTGAATTGTTCAGCAATGCTTATAGGCGTTATGATATCGTTATCACCCCAAATTAAAAGTGATGGTTTTGCATATCGTGATAAACTTGGAAGAAGTGACCTGTCGTACATATAAGGTTTAAATGCAATTCGAGCAGTTAGCTCCATTATTTCTAAGTCTGTTTCAATCTCTTTATCGTCTGGTTCTTTTTTCCAAAGGTTAGTAAATTCATGATTATCAGTTTTCTTATAACCCAGTGCTATATAATTCCTATATGGTGTTAAAAATATATCGGGTGTATCTAGATGACCTGTTGGAAGACCTTGGCTTCCACATAATACTAAACCAGAAAAGCGTGATGGGTCCATTGAAACCATTTCTGATGCAATCCATCCTCCAAGAGAACAACCTACAATGATGCAAGTAGTTATTTTTTCTTTATCAAGAGTTTCAAGCAAAACTTTAGATATATCGGATACTGAATTAACCCATTCGGGAAGCTGTGATCCTCCTGTTCCAGGAAGCGAAGGTGCCCATATACTAAACGATTTTGATAGATGATCGTGATAAGGGAGCCAATCTCGAGGACCTTCTTCGCCATGAATAAAAACTAAATTATTACCATCACCATTTTTTAATACTTCAATAGAACCGTAACAGTTTTTTATAGTTGAATTATAAGACATGCTTGACGATACCAGAGATATAATTTTTTTCAATATGTTAGTATTATTAATAAACTTTTCTAATGAGTATTAATTATTTATACTCACCCATATGAATGAATATGACTATATAATTATTGGTGCTGGATCAAGTGGTAGCTCTTTATCATCGCGGTTAGCAGAATATAATCCTAATTCCTCAATTCTTTTACTTGAAGCAGGCGGAGCTGATATTTCTCCCTTTATACATGTACCTGCTGCAATAATTAAAGCCATAGGTAATCCAAAACTTGATTGGATGTATCTATCAGATCCTGATAAAACAAGAAATAATAAAAAAGACTTATGGCCTGCTGGTAAAGTTTTAGGAGGTTCTAGCTCTATTAATGGGATGCTTTACGTTAGAGGTAATAAATCTGACTATGAACAATGGTCGAAAAATGGATGTAAAGGATGGGACTATAAAAGTCTACTCCCAATCTTTAAGAGGATTGAAAAGACAAATATAGGTGATCAAAGTTTTCGCGGACGTAATGGACCAATTCATGTAAATTGGCTTAGGTCAACACACCCTCTTAGTCACATCTTCGTTAAAGCTGCTCAAGAGAATGGTTTGCAATTTAATTCAGATTATAATGGTATTAGACAAAGTGGAGTCTCATATAGCCAAGTTACACAGAAAAGAGGCTGGAGATATCACACAGCACGTGCTTATTTATGGCCCGGAAAAAAATTATCGAATATACATATTAGAACAAGAGCGTTTGTTAAAAAATTACTTTTTAAGGATCATAAATGTCTTGGAGTAAATTACACTTATAAAAATAAAGAAATATTCTCTAAAGCAAAAAAAGAAGTGATTGTTTGCGCAGGTTCTCTTGGGTCGCCAAAAATATTAATGCAATCCGGGTTAGGTCCTGAAAAACATTTATCTGATTTAGGTATCCCAGTTATAGCTAATATAGATGCTATTGGTAAGAACCTTCAGGATCATCCAGAAGTAATGCTAAGTATAGAAGTTAATCAACCAACGTATAATACAGAAATAAATAGCTGGAAAATTATACTACATTCTTTAAATTGGTTTTTGTTTGGAAGAGGCCCTGCAACAAGTCCTTATCCGCACGCCATTGCTTTTTTAAATCATATATCAGAAGATAAAAACCCTAATGTTCAGGTCCAACTTGGTCCATACGCATTTAGTTTTGATGAAAATGGTGTTATTCCTCATCATAAACCTGCAATTTCTGCTGCGGTTAATCTTTCCTACCCAAAATCTCGAGGAAAAGTCTTGTTAAGATCTAATAACCCAAAAGAACCTCCAGCTATAAAACATGAAATGTTTAGTAATATTGATGACTTAAATCAACTGATCAATGCATGTAAAAAAGTGAGAACAATATTTGACGATCCTCACTTTGATGATTATCGTATAGCTGAACGTTTACCTGGAAAGGATATACAAACGGATGAAGAATGGTCGGATTATATAAGACAAACTGCTTTTTTAGGGTATCATCCTGTTGGAACATGTCGTATGGGTACAGACGCAGCTTCAGTTGTTGGTCCTGACTTAAGAGTAAATGGAATCGAGGGCCTAAGAATTGCAGATGCATCAATTATTCCTACTCTCATTAGTGGAAATACAAATGCTATATCAATTTTAATAGGTGAAAAGGCAGCTGATATAATTAGTTTTAAATAAACAATAATATAAGTCTTCAGGTCAAAATACTTATGGATACATCTAGGAATTATTAAATGAAAAAAATAACAGTATTTTTCATATTCTTATTAATTTTTATTAATAAAAATGTTTACTCAAATGAAAATTTTTATTCCTTTGAAGGTCATGTTTATGAATATGTACCAGAAGCTATGTCATGGAGTGAAGCTGTAGAATTTGCATTTAAAAAAGGTGGATATCTGGTTGAGATAAACTCATTTCAAGAAAATATTTTCATCAAAAATTTACTATCAGTTGTCAAAACCACTGCATCTGATGGAGGTGAAGCAAAATATTCCTGGTTAGGGGGTTCACTTAATCAAGATACGGATCTATGGGAATGGAATAATGGAAGACAGATACAGTTAAACGATAAATTGGATAGACCTCTGTGGGGAAATGGACCTGGTTTTGTTAACAGTCTTAGTGAACCTGACCAATCAATTGAAGATCAGAACTGTCTTTCTATGGGTGCTGAAATGTGGCCTAAAGAAAGTACCGAAAATAACTTTTTAGGTAAAAAGGGACAATGGAATGATCTATTGTGTACTAATCTTCTTTCTTTCATAATTGAATACAAGACTGAAGCTATATTCTCTGATAACACCTTTTTAGATTTACCTGCCGTGTCTATAGCTGATCAATCTTATAAATTACTTCTTCAATATCATAAATGCGGATTAAAAGATTGTTTCATGATCCTTTCAACATCTAAAAGTAATATTCCATTAAATAAACATATTGCTAGCTTAAACGAAAACGAACTTATTATACCTAGAGTTAGGATAGAAGATAACGAGAGTACAAATATAAATAATGTAAAGTTTGTAGAAATGATTCTTACATTTGATCAGGAAAATTTTACATTTGAAAAACAATCATCAGTAACTATACCATCATTAAATACATATCCAGGACAAACAAAATCGTTTCTTAATACAGATGATTTAGTATCGAGCGAATGGGTTTTGACAACACCTAATGATGTTGGAATTAAACAACAGGGCATAGATAAAGCAATGGACTATGCTTTTAAAGAAGATAAAAACACACGATCTGTCCTTATTGTAAAAAATGGCTCAGTAGTCGCCGAACGATATTCTGATGGGAATGATAAGGATACGATCTCCACATCATGGTCAACTGCTAAATCTTTTGTAAGTGCGCTTATTGGAATTGCAATTGATAAAAACCAAATACAATCAGTCGATATTCCAGCAAGCGATTTTATTACTGAATGGAAGAATACAGATAAAAGTTTACTCTCAATAAAAGATTTTTTGCAAATGTCATCTACTCTTCTGGAAATCGGAGATGACGGACGTCTTATGTATATTGGCTTTCAAAGTTTTGATGGCTCATATACCCTTTTAGATAATTTAGAATTTAGTATTAATCGAGTTTTTAATCCAGTTCGAAAAAATGGTTCTTATAAGTGGAACTATCAAAATGCTGATACTCAAATATTGGGTGAGATAATTGAGCGAGCATCTAATGAATCAATATATTCATATGCTCAGGAAAATCTTTTTTCTAAAATTAATATTAAAGCAGACTGGTGGAAAGATGGTTTCAATAATTATATGGCATATTGTTGTCTTGATATGACATCAAGAGATTTTGCAAAATTTGGACTTTTATTTGCACGTGATGGACGATGGTTTGATGGACATATAAGTAACACAGAACAGCAGATCGTTTCAAAGGAGTATGTAATAGAATCTACTTCTCCTTCTGTTCTTATAAGTCAATCTTTTTACCTGAAATACGGATACCAATGGTGGGTAGATACGTCAGGTGATTGGTTTGTCGCACTTGGGTATGGGTCGAATAATATATATGTTCACCCCGGTCTAGATCTTGTAGTTGTACGAAATTCAGAGACAGAATTTAATAATGATGGCCCAAAAGAAAGAACCACAAACTACAAGATTTCAGAACTTCCCAATGAATGGAATCACAGAGAGTTCTTCATTCCTATTATTGAATCAGCAGAAGAATTCAATCAGTAGTATATTCAGCTATTATTTTAAATAAGTTATAAAAGTGTACAATCATAACCACTTTCTTTATTATTTAATCTTATGTACAGAGTAATCCTCAATCATATTAAAAGTGCACTTCCGCTTTTTGGAACGCTTGGTGGCATTGGTGGTTTTGTAGCTGATATCCTCCAACCTGTTGCTCCTTTCAGTAATTATGTCTTCTTTATTTCTCTCGGACTGACTTTTGTTCTGTTACTTGTTATGTATGCAAGACAAGCCTTGAGAGAACTTTTAGTTCCGTATTTAATCTTTTCCGCCTCTTCTATGCTGTTTACTGGTTTATTGCTTGGTCTAGGAGATGACAATAATAAATCCAACGGTGTTCTTGCCTCAACCTTTCCTGCGTTGGGAGTGTTTCAGGAGTCCTTGGGGTTAATTCAAAAAGATATAGAAATTATTAAAGAGGCCACTGAAGAGATTAAACAATCAAGTGCACAGACTGCAAAGAATACTGAGAAGATTGCTGAGTCTTTAGCAGAGATGCAGAAAGGCTTTTCAAGTCTGACACAATCAGGCGGTGTTATTGCTAATCCTGAAAGACCAGAACAGTTTTATCATAATGCACGCATTTATGAACTCTCAGGTGATTATGGAAATGCCAGAAGAAGTTATAGTCGCTATTTCTCGTTTAAACTCGATCTTCTTGATCCGCATCTTCGTTATCAGACCTTTTTAAAAGTCCAGGAGGGACGAGCAGGGGCCTTAGAGATTTACTCTGATATGTATGATATGGACAATCGTATGATTGTTGAGTTTGCACGGATCTTATTGTTTGACTCAAAGACACGCATACAGTTGCTTGATGCTTTTATAAAGAAATATCCAGATTTTGCACCGGCTTATTATGAGCTAAGCAGAGAATACTCTCCCTCAAGAAAAGGAGTCCAGCAACCTGATGATAAAAAATCTGAGCT
>NZGX01000003.1 GCA_002691085.1 Rhodospirillaceae bacterium
CATATAAAGAAAACACCAATTCTATTAAAAACTCACCCTCTCTTGATTTATTAGAGAGAATAAAGGATAAGGCAGTTCACATACATGACCCTGTTGTTGATCCCAATAAGATTAAATATGGCACATATTTTAAAAGTATAGATGAGTGCATAAGAAATGTAGATGTTCTAATTATATCAACGCCATGGGAAGAATATAAAAAAATTGATTTAAATAAATTAAAAAATAAAATGAATGGAAATGTTATAATTGACCCATTTAGAGTTTTAAATTCTAAGCTACTTATTGATCTAGGATTCCAATATCATACATTAGGAATATAAATATGCTAATCCATAATATAAATGAAATAAAAAAACCGAAAAATGTTGTAATACTTGGTGCAAATGGATTCATTGGTAAATCTTTATCAATTAAATTGGAGTCAGAAGGAATAAGCGTTAAAAAGCTTTCAAGGAAAGATATTGATCTTCTTGATAGAAATGCATCTGAATCTCTAGCGACTCTCCTAACAAAAGATGACGTACTAGTTGCAACATCAGCTATTGCTCCTTGTAATAACCCAGATATGCTTAAAGATAATATAAAAATTGCAATTGCAATTTGTAAAGCAGCTTATAATGCAGGCTGTTGCCATGTAATAAATATTAGCTCGGATGCTGTTTATGCTGACGTTGATGATCTAATTAATGAAAATACCACCAAGTCTCCTGATAGCTTCCATGGTGTGATGCACCTAGCTAGAGAAATTATTTTTAATAATCAAATAACTGAAGCACTGACTACTGTAAGACCCACCCTAATTTATGGAGAAGGTGATACACATAATGGATATGGACCCAATCAATTTTCTAGACTAGCAAAAGAAAACTTACCAATCAAACTCTTTGGAAAAGGTGAAGAAAGAAGAGATCATGTATATATAAAAGACATTGTTGAAGTAATTTATAGAATTATTCAAAGAAGATCATCTGGCGTAATTAATATTGCGTCTGGAGATGTAAGATCATTCCTAGAAATTGCTGAAAAGGTATCTGAATTTTCCGAAAATACAATAAACATACATTTTAGAGATAGAATTGGACCTATGCCTCATAATGGATACAGACCATTTGATATTTCAGCATATAAAGAGTTATTCCCAGATTTCTCTTTCACTCCCTTTGAAGTAGGCATAAAAGAAACTCTTGAGAAAATATGAGTATCAAAAATTATCTTTTAAAAGATCAAGGACCACTCAGACCAGACAATGCAGTTGCTGCAATAATCAAGAATCCATCAAATGACTATCTTTTACAACTCAGAGATCTAATTAATGGAATCTTTTATCCTGGACACTGGGGTTTATTCGGAGGAGGTCTTGAAAAAAAAGATATAGACCCAAAAGATTGTGTGATAAGAGAATTAAAAGAAGAACTAAACATTTCTTTCAATAGAGAACAGATCGTTGAATTCACGAACTTTACATTCGATTTCTCCTTTTCAAACAGAGGTATACTTTCAAGAACATACTTTGAAATAGAAATCAATCAGGATCAAATGGAAAATATCATACTTGGAGAAGGTTCTGATTATGGTTTTTTTGAAATTGAAGAGATTCTTTTAAATAAAAAAGTTGTACCATATGACCTCTATGCCTTATGGCTATATTCATCAAAAGCGAGATTTAAGAATTAGAATTATGAAATTAGTAAATCTATTAAAACAAACACCTCAATTAAAACGTGACTCAAAGAAAAGAGCAAATAAAAAAAATCATGATATAATATCAAAAGCTAAAGAGTTTGGTAGACTTTACTTTGATGGTTCTAGAGATTATGGTTACGGAGGTTATATTTATGATGGTAGATGGATACCTGTAGCTAAAGAAATTATTAATCATTTTAATTTAAGTTCAGGAAATAAAATCTTAGATGTTGGATGTGCTAAGGCTTTTTTAGTAAGTGATCTAATAAATATTTGTCCGGGATTAAATGTTTATGGACTAGACATCTCAGAGTATGCATTAAATCTTTCACCAAATAATACTAAAGATAAATTAATTAGAGGATCATGCGAAGAACTTCCATTTAGAGATAATGAATTCGATGCAGTCATTTCTATAAATACTATTCATAATTGTACAAGAGAGGGTGTAATAAAATCACTAAAAGAAATTACTAGGGTTTCTAAGGGTAAAGCATTTGTTCAGGTTGATGCATATCACAATGAAGAACAAAAAAAAGAGTTTCTTGATTGGGTATTAACTGCAAAGTTTCATGGGTACCCAAATGATTGGTTTAAAGTATTTGAAGAGTCAAATTATGTAGGTGATTATTTCTGGACCCTAGTATAATTTAGTAAGACTATAATAATTACTTCTTTAAAATCTCGTCATAATGCTCATTTAAATCAGGTACATCAAAGCTTATTTTTGCTTTTTCCTCTGAAAAAACAATCGGATTACCCACATGCTTAATACCATTATCTTCTTCAATAATCATATTTCTTTCAATTGCATGATCTTTTTTAAATGCCTCATCCATATTGAGCACAGGTGCCCAACCTAACTCAAGCGGCTCAAGAAATTCTTCCCATTCTTTTTGAGTCTTTGTAGCAAATGTTATATCAAGATACTCTCTAACTGGTTTTTGAGCGAGACAATCATCAATTTTACATAATTCTACTAAATCTGGCCTATCTAAAGCAGAAAGTAAACTATTTGCAAATTTTATTTCCCTCCCAGTTAAAGCTATAAACCTATCATCCTTAGTTTTATAAATATTATAAAAAGCAGCGCCACCAATTGATCTTCCTTCAGCTGTTTTTGGTGGCTTATTCTCGGCAAAGACAGGACCAGATAAATGTGCCGTCCATGAAAGTAATGTGTCATACATCGTGGCATCCAGATAATCTCCCCTCTTTGTAATTGTTCTTCTATATAAAGCCATAAGAATACCTGCGAGTGCAGTCATAGATGATCCTAAATCAGCGCCTGGCAATCCAGGAACTACAGGATGACCATTACCATTATCATTAATTGCTAAGAAACCGGTTAAGGCCTGGGCCCCCATATCATGAGTCGCCTTTTTTGATAAAGGCCCTGATTGGCCAAATGCTGAAACAGAACAATAAATAATCTTGGAATTAATCTTAGAAATGGCTTCATAATCAACACCTAACCTTTTAACTACACCAGGCCTAAATGCCTCAACGAAGATATCCGCTGTTTTACAAATTTCAAAGAGAATCTCTCTCTCTCTTTTATCCTTCAAGTTTAAACAGATACTTTTTTTACCCCTATGAGTATTCCTAAACCATACTGAGTGTCCACCTTGAAATGGACCATAGTTCCTTGAGGGTTCTCCCCCAGGAGGTTCAACTCTAATAACCTCAGCTCCGTGATCTGCCATCATTAAAGTTAAATGAGGTCCTGGTAAATACATTGACAAGTCTACAACTTTAATTCCATCAAGCTTCATCTATTCTTTCCATAATAAATCATCTAGAAAAATATTATATTTTACCCTCTTTACGTAATATATTTATTTGACTCTCGTTATAACCAATATCTTTCAAAATTTCATTTGTCGAGTTACCAAGTTTAGGCCCAGGCTCAATGGGTAATCTTTCTCCATTAATCCTAATAGGATTATTTAAAACCTTCATTTTTTTATTCTCAGGATGCTGTAATTCATTTATCATATTAATTTCAGATAAGAAGTCATTATCCAATGCCTCAGAAATATTATAAACAGGTGCAATTGGTATCTGTCCTTTAAAATGCTCAATCCAATAGTCTGTATTTTGCTCACTAAAGATTTCATCAAGAATAACTGTCAATTCTTCACGATATTCCAACCTTGATGGTATATCTATAAATTTTTTGTCGTTATTAAGTTTATTATTATTTAACTTATCTATAAGAATATCCCAGAACTTTGGATTTTGGCACATTATGAATACCCATCCATCTTTTGTCTTTATCAATTGACTTGGGGTTACAGAGGGGTGAGCACCCCTTTTTATTCTTCCTGTTACAAGACCCTCATTCAAATACCCTATCCCTGGATAAGTTAGCTGATGTAAAGCAGCCTCCATCAAATTAACATCAACATCACAACCTTTATTAATTTTATTAGATCTGATAATTGCAGAAAGCACCCCAAAACCGAGCATCATTCCTGTCATAAAATCAACCATTGAAAGACCAAATCGTGCAGGAGGTCCATCTGGCTCACCTGTAAGAGATAGAAAACCCGACTCTGCTTGCATTAAATAATCATACCCTGGCCAATCAGCTCTAGAATTATCTCTTCCATATGCAGAAATATGACCACAAACTATTTTTTTATTATATGAACTGAGACTTTTATAGTCTAAACCCAACTTCTTAACTTGATTTCCTCTCAAGTTATTTACAATCGCATCGGATTTCCCAACAAGTTTTCCGATAATTTCTTTTCCCTCTTTACTTTTTATATCTAAAGTCAGGCTATTTTTATTCAGATTAAAAGCCTGGAAGTATAGACTATCAGCCTCACCAAGAAAAAAAGGGCCTGTAGACCTTGCAAAATCTCCACCTGTAGATGGGTTTTCAATTTTGATTACTTCTGCCCCCATGTTGGCAAGGAACATTGAACAATAAGGTGCAGCACCATACTGCTCAATCGTTAAGATTCTTAATCCGCTTAATGGTAACATTATTAAATTTTGTTTCTTTCAATTAATTGTCTGGCAATAATTATCTTTTGCATCTCATTTGTACCCTCACCTATTGCCATTAAAGGTGCGTCCCTATAAAGTCTCTCAATAACAAATTCTTTCGAATAACCATATCCTCCATGAATTCTCATAGCTTCTAATGAATTTTCTATTGCTGCTTCTGAAGCGCTATACTTTGCCATTCCAGCCTCCAAATCACATCTTTGTCCACTATCGTATGCATTTGCAGCTTGTTCAACAAGTAATCTAGATGTCTCATATCTAGTAACCATATCTGCTAATTTAAGTTGAATGGCTTGATGTTCACAAATTTTCTTACCAAAAGTTTTTCTTTCTTGGCTATATCTAACTGCCTCATCTAGCGCTCTTTTCGCAATACCAACTGATCTTGCTGCAATGTTTATTCTCCCAAGCTCTAAACCTCCAACAGCTTGATAGAAACCCTTACCTTCCACTCCACCAATGAGGTTTGAATCTGACACTTTAAAATCCTTAAATACCATTTCTCCAGAGTCAATACCTTTATAACCAAGTTTTTCAAGCCTCCTCGATATTGAGAAACCTTCTCCCTTTTCTAAAATAAACATACTAATACCTTTTCTAGGAGGAATTGCCTCAGGGTTAGTTTTTACCAGTACAGCAAAGCATGACCCCTCAATTGCATTGGTAATCCATGTTTTGGTACCGTTAATAATATATTCTTTTCCTTTTTTTTCTGCTTTAGTTCTAATTCCTTGAAGGTCAGTTCCTGCATCAGGCTCTGTTAAGCCCAAACCACCCCTTAGCTCACCAGAGGCAAATAGAGGTAAATATTTTTTCTTTTGATCTATTGTACCAAATTTTTCTACTGCAGCAGCCATCATTAAGTGAGAGTTAAAAATTCCAGTTAAAGACATCCAAACCTCTGAAACCTTGGTAACAATTTTTGCATATGTTGAGGAAGGAAGACCAAGACCACCCCATTCTTGACTAATAGTTGCACCAAACAAACCCATCTCTTTCATTTGCTCAACCATTTCCCTTGGATAAATATCATCATGTTCAAGCTTTGCAACATATGGCTTAACCTTGATTTCTAACCATTTCTCTACACTGGATAAAAGAATATTTTCATCTACATCTTCTTTTTTTGGTGTATTAAGCAAAAGTCTCTCCTATAAAAAAATATTATTATTTATATTCTTTAAAACTAAGAAATAGTTTCTGGGAATTTAATATTTGTACCACCTAAACCACAATACCCTTGCGGATTCTTAGCAAGATATTGTTGATGATATTCTTCAGCAAAGTAAAATACAGGAAAATTCATAATTTCAGTAGTTATGCTATTATAACCTGATTTTCTAAGCTCATTTTCGAAAACTTTAAGAGAGTTATGAGCGAGGCTTTTATACTTTAGATTTATATAAATACCTGACCTATACTGAGTTCCAAAGTCATTACCTTGCCTCATACCCTGAGTTGGATCGTGCGACTCCCAGAAAACTTTTAATAAATCAGAATAAGATATAATACTTGGGTCAAAGACAACGAGAACAACTTCATTATGACCAGTCATCCCTGAACAAACCTCTTCATAAGTCGGGTTTGGGGTGTATCCCGCACAGTAACCAACTGCGGTTGTATAAACACCCTTAAGTGACCAAAATTTTCTTTCAGCACCCCAAAAACAACCCAGACCAAAAACTATCTTTTCTGAACCATCTGGATAGGGTTCTTTCATATTACTATCATTAACATAATGAATACCTGAAATTTCAAGTTCGCTTTTTCTTCCTTTTAGCGCCTCTGATTCTAAGGGTATAGAATCTTTTTTTTGTGAGAATAACATTTCAAGTGTCCTAAATAATTATTACGCTATCTTTTGTTTTCTATTTACGAGTTCTTTAATTACATCATTTGTATTTATAACACGACCCCATAAACGTAAAAACATAGTCTCGAAAGATACCTGGGCTTCATCATCACATGTACCTGTCGCATCAGAAACAAGAACTACCCCAAAACCCCTATCAGATGCCTCCATAGCTGTCATACCAACACAGTTATTAGTGGAAACACCAACGGTGACTATTTCAGTTATTCCTTTTGATCTCAAGCGTGCCTCAAGCCCAGTAGAGGAAAAAGCACCCATCGTAACTTTGTTAAGTACCATTTCACTATCGAGAGGTGAAATTGTGTCAATTATTTCATGCTCTATATTGCCTTTAATATTTTTTGTCCCCCTAACAATGCCACGAATATGCAATGGCACATCGCTACAATCCTCCTGCTCAGCACCATAAGTAATATAAATAATTGTAGAGCCTGCTTTACGAAAAAAGTCGATTAGTTTTTTTGAATTTGGAAGAACATAATTATTAATTCTAGAAAAACGATAATTTGCTTCCTCAAAACGACCTTGCTTCTTTAACAGTAGACCCAAGCCATGTTTCTCACTTCCAGTTGCATACTGAAGGTCTATAACTAATAATGCAGTAGTAGTTAGACTTAAATGGAAGCTCGTACTAAATTCGCTGATATAATCTGACATATTTTATCCTTTATATACTCTAAAGCAAATTAGAAAAATATTCCTTAAAAGTATTTGGTGGCCTCTCAATTATCATTTCAAGAACCTTTGGGTTACCTAAAAAACCATATTCATTATAATGATTATTCATATTTACCATTTGAATAATTTTATCCTCAGGTACTCCAGACTCCTTTGCTTTTAGCCTCAGCTCATCTATCCCCATTCTTCTAGCTATTACTCCATTTGGAAAACTTAATTTTTTTTCACTGATTATATCAAGGATAATATCGACCATATCTTTTTGACTAAGAGACTGAGGTCCAGCAAGTTCAAATGTACCATATAGCCAAGTATCATCTATAGCAATTTTTGCACTTGCAAGTGCTATATCCTCCAAATCTACAACATTGAACTTTTTATTTATATCAAAAGGCATTGAAAGGACACTTGGGGTGTCTGATTTATTTAAGAAGCTGATATTAACATGTTGCATATACCTGATTGGTTGGATTATTGAATAAAGTAATCCAGATTCAATCAGCATCTCTTCGCAATCTAATTTTAGTTTATGGTGGCGAACATTACGCCTCAACGGATGCATTACTGAATAATAAATAAATTTTCTGACGCCCACAGATTTCGAAATATTTATGAAGTTTTTTGTTATCTCAATCTCATCAGGGCACATGGGTGGGCCTATATGAAAAACGGTATCAATATTAACTAGTGATTTTTTGATAGAATCTTTATCTAACATGTCCCCAAAAACAACACTGGAGGAACCAATTTTAAGCATTTCAGCTTTCTTCTCGGGGTTTCTTAAGAAAGATGTAACGTTAGCCCCGAACTTTGAAAGTGATTTTACAACTCTCCTCCCTGTTCTTCCACTAGCACCAGTTACAAGTATAGACTTAGTCATAGATACCTCATTTAATAGTCAGATAACAACTTACCAAATCCCTCTATCTTATCAGCAATATTATTTACCCTTAGTGCATGCCAATACGTTGCAGTATTTATAGCTATTACAGGTTTATTTAATTTACACTCTAATTTCATAGCAAGCTTTACCATGCTTAAATTTGTGCCAACTTGTATAATAGCATCAACATCATCAGAATTTAGCTCTTTCACAATTAGTTCATTTAAGAAACTTTCTTCAACTTCTGCAATAGCTGTCCAACTTTTACATTCTAGGCATATATCTTTTACAACGCTAAAGCCAGATTCCTCAAAGTACCTTTTTACCTCCTGATTAGCGACAGGATAATAAGGAGATAAGAAAGCTATTTTTTTTATTCCACCATAAGCATCCAATGCTGATGATACGGAATGTGAACCAATACTTACTTTTATTCCTGAGGCGTCTTCTACTTTCTTCTTAAACATGTCTGCGCCTTTAATACCATCGTAAAAAGTGATTGCTGACATGCCCATGACTAAATAATCAGGATTACAGGTCATAACACTTTTGACTGCATCTATAACCCCCTCAGAAATTTTTGTAGTACCAGACAAAAAAGTTTCATTACTAATTGCAGATGAGTTTGGAGTAAATATACGACTATAATGATTTGTTACACCCTTAATTCTCATATCATCAAAGTCTGGCTGTACAATAGTATTTGTTGATGGTCCAATAACTCCAAATTTTCGTCTCCAACCTTTTACATCTTTCATAATAATTTCCTAATAAATAACAATTATGTGAGAAAATGCTCAAAAAATTAGTTTATTATTTAATAATTATGAAAATTATGCAATCTTTGCATACTTACTATTCAATAATGAGAAGTAATGGATAAAATATGGAAATTGAAGAGAAAGAAATAAAAGATATAATTTACGGAATTTTCAACTCCTTTGAAAACCATGACCCTGACGGTATAGAGAATCATATGCATCCTGAATCAACTGTCTGGGATGTTTTCACTCCACATTTAATCCGTGGTAAAAAAGAAAGAGAAAAATTCCATGCTGATGACCAAACTCAGATGCAGTCCAGAGGGAAACTATCTATGACTATCAAAGAACCAGTTATTGATGTTTGGAATGATACGGCTATTGCAAGATATTACCTTAACTATTCTTATGAACCTCCAAACCCAGCATCTGGCAATGTAAGAATTACAGATGTATTTCATAAAATTAAAGATAAATGGCTTATAGTTCATCATCATGAAGGTGCAGTTCCTGACGGTATACCTCCTATAACTGAATAAGAGAAAATGTATGGAAAAAAATAAAATGCTATTATCTGCTGAAATGTTTATCTTAAAACTAAGAAAACTCTTTTCTGAGAATATTGATGAAGATAAAATCTGGTCACAAGCATCTGTTGACTTACAAGAAATGTTAAAAGACCCTAAGCTCTTAAAACATTCAAAAAGCTGGCCAACAAGTCCAGCTAAACTAGGACTTGAAGGGAAACATGCAAATTTATTATTTTATGAAGATCCAGATTATGGTTTTGTCATTAATGCGCTTATAAAAAAACCTAGTGCAAAAACCACTATCCACGACCATGGAAAATCTTGGACTCTTTACGGAGTAGTTGCTGGAGGAGAGCAAGTATTAAGATTTGAAACCTCAAAAGATATAAACCCTATAGATTTACCAGCTGAGGCAAAAGTTAAGGAAACTTCGAGAGTTAATGTTGGACCAGGATATGTAGATTTTATAAAACCTTGGGAAATTCATGCTGAATATAACCTTGATGAGCCAACAGTTGCTGTAATAGTTCGAAGCCAAAGGTGCGGGACATACATTCAGAATATATATTATAAAAAGGATGACTCGGTAGAACAATATTATGGCCCAGAACAAATTCCATTTCACCTCGGTTAAATTTTATGAATGAGTCTTTAAAACTACCTGGTCCATTTGAAATATATAAAATTGTTGAATTTGAGGGTGCATTCAGAGAACCAACTCATATTATACCTCTTGCAACGGAGGAAGCTTTTCAAACTACAAAATCTTATAATGACTCAAGATTCTATGATAAGAAAAAAAATAAATTAATCATGTCTTTTCATGGCCTTCTAGTAAAAACACCAAAGTCAATAATATTAGTTGATACTTGTATTGGTAATAATAAGAATCGGCCCAATATACCAGAATGGCACATGAGAGATGGTTCCTTTATAGATAAGATAAATAATACAGGTATAAAAGTTAGTGATATAAATTTTGTCCTCTGCACACACTTGCATGCAGACCATGTTGGTTGGAATACAAAACTTATCAATGGTAGGTGGGTTCCAACTTTTCCAAATGCGAAATATTTATTTTGTAAAGAAGAGTTCAACTTCTGGGAAAAAGACAGGAATGCAAATCATGGCTCCTGGGAAGATAGCATTCAGCCGATTGTTGATTCTGGACAAGTTGAAATTGTAGAACCTAATCATATAATTGAACCTGGCGTTGAACTCTTACCAGCATTTGGACATTCCCCAGGACATATAATTGTAAAATTAAGTGATGGAATTGCAGAAGCCTACTTGATTGGAGATGTTATACATCATCCTGTTCAAATAGAACACCCAGAATGGTCTTCAAACTTTTGTTGGGACGAATTTAAGGCAGCAAAAATGAGAAAATTCATTATTCAAGAAACATGTAATAAAAATAAATTTATAATCCCAGCTCACTTTCCTTCACCCTCTGCCTTCCAACTAAGAAGATTAGAGAAAGGGGTTTGGTTAAAGTAGGCTAACTAAATACTTTCAAGCACCTCAAGTGCACACCTTTCAGCAGATTCCGCAGCCCCTTCCATTCCTCTATTTGATAGCGCAGTATGTTCACCACAAAAGTGAACACGATTAAGTGGCTTTGCTAGATATTTTTGGAATTTATGAATTTGACCAGGCTGCCATTCAGTCCAAGTACCTCCTGCAAACCTATCCATCGACCAAGATTTGTAGCCGACAACCTCAATATTTCCTTTAGCGGCAGGTCGAATTTCCTCAAACGCTTTTAGCACTTGCTTGGATGCGAGACTGTCACCCATCGTATCAAGTTTTGCGGCTAA
>NZGX01000004.1 GCA_002691085.1 Rhodospirillaceae bacterium
AAACAAGATAATGAGACAAACCAATAATCATCATGTGATACCTTTTCCCGTATCAACCTTAATAATCTCAAGAGTATCTTTTGGACTTCGGTCAATTTGTTTAGAAATATTTTGCCTCTTCATTCCTGGGCGACGTCTGTGAGTAAGAACAATAGCTCCAATCATTGCTACAAGGAGAACAACTCCCGCAGACTGGAAAAGATAAATATAATCTGTATACAAAATATTTCCAATTGACTCTGTATTTGTTACTATCAAAGGATCTGGGATAGGTTCTCTGGTTAAAACAAAAATATCTTCACCAGAATATGCGCCAATAAATACCGTTATCAACTCTATTAAAAATACTAATAAGATTATAGAAGCTATAGGTAAGTACTTTAAAAAACCCTCTCTCATAATTGTGGTATTAATATCTAACATCATCACAACAAATAAGAAAAGCACTGCGACAGCACCTACATAAACAACTACAAGAACCATAGCTATAAATTCGGCGCCTAAAAGAACAAATAAACCAGCTGAATTAAAAAAAGTTAGTATTAACCATAAGACTGAGTGGACAGGGTTTCTTTGCAATATTACATTAAGAGCCCCAACAACTGCTACTATTGAAAATAGGTAAAATATAATTGAGGCAAAAATCATCTTTTCTCTTCTAAATAAAAAAGTAAATAGTTACTAATAAATCATAAAAAATTAAATATATATCACCTATAAGGTAAATCTAATTCAATACGCTTGGCTAAAAGACTCTCCCACTTTTCTCCATTAGAGAGAAGCTTATCTTTATTGTATAAAAGTTCCTCATGGGTCTCAGTTGCAAATTCAAAGTTTGGTCCCTCAACTATAGCATCGACTGGACATGACTCCTCACAAAACCCACAATATATACATTTTGTCATATCAATATCATATCTTGTCGTTCTTCTACTTCCATCATCCCTTGACGAGGCTTCTATTGTTATTGCTTGTGCGGGACATATCGCTTCACAAAGTTTACAAGCGATACATCTCTCTTCTCCATTAGGATAGCGTCTTAGGGCATGCTCACCGCGAAACCTTGGGCTTAATGGTCCTTTTTCAAAAGGATAATTTAAGGTTACTTTCTTTGCAAACATGTATTTTATGGTAAGCCACATGCCTCCAAATAACTCTGATAATAGAAATGAGCGAGCTGTTTTATCCAAAAATGACATAATTAAATTAACCTCAAATTACACAATTTCACTTATAAACAATAATAAAAGCAGTCAAAATAAGCCAGAATAATGAAAAAGGAAGAAAAATCTTCCACCCCAAGCGCATTAATTGGTCATACCTATATCTTGGAAAAGTAGCTCTAACCCAAATGAAAAGAAATAAACAAAATGCTATCTTTATAGAGAACCAAACAAAACCGGGTAAATAATTAAAAGGCGAAATATCATATGGGGGTAACCACCCTCCTAAAAAAAGAATTGTAACTACGGCACTCATCATGATCATATTTGCATATTCTCCAAGAAAAAAAAGAGCGAACGGCATAGATGAGTACTCTGTCATAAAACCTGCTACAAGCTCTGATTCAGCCTCTGGAAGATCAAATGGGTGCCTATTTGTTTCAGCAAGAACGGAAATAAAAAAGACAATAAACATTGGAAAGTGAGGTATAAGATACCATCCAGGCAAAAAACCAAATAATGGCTCTGACTGGGCAAGAACAAGTTCTGATAAATTTAAGGTGCCCGCAGTCATCAAAACAGTAATCATTATAAAACCGATAGAAACTTCATAAGACACCATCTGAGCAGCAGAACGCATTGCTCCTAAAAAAGCGTATCTAGAGTTTGAGGCCCAACCAGCCATTACAACTCCATAAACACCAAGTGAAGAAATTGCAAAAAGATATAGAATCCCAACATTTATATCTGAAATCACTAACCCAGCATCCACTGGAATTACAGCCCATGCTACCATTGCTAGAGAAAATGTAACCATTGGTGCTAAAAGAAAAACAACTGGACTAGCACCCGAAGGGATAACAATCTCCTTTGTTAATAACTTTAATGCATCAGCAATAGGCTGCAGTAAACCAAACCACCCAACAACATTTGGCCCTTTCCTTAACTGCATTGCACCTATTATTCTTCTTTCTGCATAAGTAAGATAGGCCACAGCCAAAAGCAGGGGAAGCAATAATAAAAAGATTTTTATTACTATCCATAGAAAAGGCCAAACATAACCATGCCAAAGCTCTAACATTTAAATTTCAACTCTCTTATTATTGTTTAATGAGAATTCTTTTGTACACTCGGCCATAGTTTTTGATGCTCGGCTGATTACATCTGTCTGATAATAATTTTTGATAGGATAATGAAAGGGAATTGAAGAAATAAACTCACTAGAACCTGTAAAAAAAGAATGATCGTCATATACCCTATTAATATCTGCAAAAATATTATTTTGCCAAGCCATTCTTTTCCTAACTTGATCAATTGTTTTATATTTTAAATCACAACCTACAACTTCAGAAAGAGCACGAATAATTTTCCAATCTTCTTTAGCTTCACCAGGTGGCGAGACTGCCTTTGACGCTAGTTGCACCCTCCCTTCTGTATTAACATATGTTCCATTTTTTTCTGTATAAGCACACCCAGGTAAAATTACATCTGCAACATTCGCACCTCTATCACCATGATGCCCTTGATAAACTGTAAATGTTTTATCAATTTTTTTTGCATCAAATTCATCAGCGCCAAGTAAATAAATAAATTTTAAATCTTGTTTTTCCGCAGCGATAAGAATTTCTTTCGTAGATTTCCCGCTTTTACCTGGAACAAAACCTAGGTCAATCCCACCCACTCTTGAAGCGCAAGTGTGAAGTACATTATAGCCATTCCAGTCTTTATTTATTACATTAGTCTTATCGCATAAAAGGTATAAGGAGTTAATTATATTATTTACATCAGGATGGGTAAAAACACTCATTCCAACAATTATCATTGCCTTATTTGAATTTTTTAAAATATTATAAAAATTATTCTTTTCATTAACTATACTAGTTACACCTTCTGGCGTTTTTGAAATATGATTATAATTATATGTCAAATCAAAAGCATCTCCAATTAAACCAATTTGATAATCACCTCTTAAAAATCTTTTCCTTATCCTTGCATTAATAATTGGAGCTTCCTTCCTAGGATTAGTTCCAAGTAAAAGAAGACAATCTGAGTCATCTATCCCATTAATTGTTGAATTAAAAATATATGAACTTCTTCGACGTGTATCTATTAAAGATCCGTCTTGTCTACAATCTAAATTCTGAACGCCAATTTTTGACATAAAATCTTTTAATACCATAATAGACTCGCAGTCGACCAAATCACCTACTAAAGCTGCAATCTGATTTGGATTTAAGCCTATTAAGCGCTTTTTAATTATGTCAAAGGCCTCACCCCAGCTTGAACTCTCTAACACACCATTTTTTCTGACAAGAGGAGTATCTAACCTTTGATACTTTAATCCGTCACAAGAGTTTCTAGATTTATCAGCTATCCATTCTTCGTTTATATCTTCATTAAGTCTTGGCAAAACTCTCATAACTTCACGCCCACGAGAATCAACCCTTATGCTGGAACCTACTGCATCATGAACATCAACTGTTTCTGTTTTATTAAGCTCCCATGACCTAGCTGTGAATTCATATGGTTTATTAGTAAGTGCGCCTACAGGGCACAAGTCTACAACATTACCAGACAATTCCGATTCCAACGAAGCTTGAAGGAATGTAGTTATTTCCATATCCTCCCCTCTCCCTGTTGCGCCAATCTCAGTCACACCGGCAACCTCTTCAACAAACCGGACGCATCGAGTACAGTGAATGCACCTAGTCATTTTAGTAGAAACTATTGGCCCCATATATTTATCTTTAACAGCTCGTTTGTTATCAATAAATCTACTCTTATCAAAACCAAAAGCCATAGCTTGGTCTTGTAAATCACACTCACCTCCCTGATCGCAGATTGGGCAGTCTAAGGGGTGATTAATTAGCAAAAACTCCATAATACCATTTCGAGCTTTTACAGCTTTTTCAGATTTAGTTTTTATCACCATACCATCACCTACTGGCATTGCACATGATGCTACTGGCTTAGGAGACTTTTCCATTTCAACTAAACACATTCTGCAATTACCTGCTACAGAAAGTCTATCGTGATAACAAAACCTTGGTATTTCTATACCAACTTCTTCAGCAGCCTGAAGTATTGTAAGACCCTGCTTTACCTCAACTTCTATTCCATCAATAATTAGTTTGGGCATTATATTGTCCTAAGCTGCGCTAGTAAAATGGGATTGTTTATAGTTTTTAATTCTATCTTCCATAACAGGTCTAAAATGTCTAATTAAACCCTGAATGGGCCAAGCGGCAGCATCTCCTAATGCACAAATTGTATGCCCCTCAATTTGATATGTAACTTCTTCTAATGTATTTATTTCCTCGGGAGTTGCCTCACCTTTTACCATCCTATCCATAACGCGATATAACCAACCAGTTCCTTCTCTGCATGGAGTACATTGACCACAACTTTCATGTTTATAAAACTTTGAAAGCCTTGTTATTGCAGCAATGATATCTACAGACTTATTCATTACAATCACTGCAGCAGTCCCTAATCCAGAATTAGCACCCTTAAGAGAATCAAAATCCATATCAATAGTGTCACATGTTTTTTTTGGCAAACATGGAACTGAACTACCTCCAGGTATAATTGCTAGCAAATTATCCCATCCCCCGATAACGCCTCCACAGTGCTCTTCAATTAATGTTTTTAAAGGTATGCCCATTTCCTCCTCTACATTACAAGGGTTATTAACATGCCCTGAAATACAAAAAACTTTTGTACCAGTATTGTTAGGCTTACCTAAAGCGTTAAACCATTTCGCACCCCTTCTTAAAATTGTTGGGATAACTGCTATTGTCTCAACGTTATTAACTGTTGTTGGGCAACCATATAGACCAACACCTGCAGGAAAGGGAGGCTTTAACCTTGGCTGACCTTTTTTACCTTCCAGGCTCTGGATTAAAGCCGTCTCTTCGCCACAAATATATGCACCAGCTCCTCTATGGAGGAATAAATCAAAATCCCAACCAGAACCACATGCATCTTTACCTAAAAAGCCTGATTCATAAGCTTCGTCTATAGCACGCTGAAGATTTGAAGCCTCATTATAATATTCTCCTCTTATATATATGTAGCAAGCATGAGAACTCATTGCAAAACTTGTCAACAAACATCCTTCGATCAGTTTATGAGGATCATAACGCAGCATATCCCGGTCCTTACAAGTCCCTGGTTCACCTTCGTCAGCATTCACAACTAAATAATGTGGTCTACTAGACTCTTCTTTGGGCATAAAAGACATTTTTAATCCTGTAGGAAAACCAGCACCGCCTCGTCCACGCAAACCTGATGACTTTATCTCATCAATTATCCAATCCTTCCCCATTGAGATAAGCTCTTTGGTTGAATCCCAATCACCTCTTTGCATAGCAGAATTGAGACCCCAACCAAAATCTCCATATAGATTAGTAAAAATACGGTCCTGGTCTTTCAACATTAATTGTTTCCTTTTGAAATAGATTTTTGTTTTTTTTGATATTCGTAATCAGCTTTTGCTTTTAATAAATCTTGTTTGGGAACCATATGATTTGGGTCCTCTAAAAGAGTTTTTTTATTTCCAACCGGAGAAGAACCTTCACGATTTATCATTGATCCAATTTTTATATTTTCACCTTGAACTAACCTGTCAATAACCTTAGACATTAAATCATATGTAAGGTCTTCATAGTAATCATCATTAATTGCTACAACAGGCGCATTAACACAAGCCCCTGCACACTCAACCTCACTAAGTGAAAACATTTTATCATTGGTTGTTTCACCAAAATTAATCCCTAACTTATCTTTGCAACATTTTACAACCTGATCACAACCACGAAGTAAACATGGAAGATTTGTACAAACCTGTATATGTTTCTTTCCAATTGGTTGAAGGTTAAACATCGTATAAAACGTTGCAACTTCTAAAACACGAATTACTGGCATTTGTAATAAGTCAGCAATAAATTCTATTGCTGGTTTTGAAACCCAACCTTCTTGCCTTTGTGCTAAATCCAACAATGGAATTACTGCAGATGCCTGATATCCTTCTGGATATTTTTTTATAATTCTCTTTGAAAGAGAAAAATTTTCATCTGTAAAAGAAAAACTATCAGGTTGGGAAGCAGAAAGCTCTCTTAATGTCATCTATCAACCTCTCCGAAAACTATATCTATAGAACCTAAAACTGCAGGTACATCTGCAAGCATATGTCCTCTTAACATAAAGTCCATACCCTGCATGTGTGTAAACCCAGGAGCCCTTATTCTACATCTGTAAGGTTTATTAGATCCATCTGAAATTAAATGAACTCCAAATTCACCTTTTGGAGCCTCAACCGCTCTATAAACTTCACCAGCTGGAACATGATAACCTTCAGTATATAGTTTGAAGTGGTGTATAAGAGCTTCCATAGAAGTCTTCATATCGCTTCTTTTTGGAGGATTTATTTTATTGTCTATAAGTTTTACAGGGCCAGAAGGTAAACTATTAATGGACTGATTAATAATCTTTATGGATTGCCTCATCTCTTCAACTCTTACAAGATAACGATCATAGCAATCACCATTTTTACCGATAGGTATATCAAAATCCATGTCCTCATAAGAATCATAAGGTTGGGATTTTCTTAGGTCCCAAGGTATCCCTGAGGCTCTAAGATTAGGACCAGTAAATCCCCAATCTAAAGCTTCTTTTTTTGAAACTATTCCAATATCAACAGTCCTCTGTTTAAATATTCTATTATCAGTTAACAAACCCTCTATATCATCCAATATTTTCTCAAAACCGTTTGACCAAGAAAAAATTCTATCGGTTAAACCAATTGGCAAATCTCTTGCCACTCCTCCGGGGCGGACGTACGCAGCATGCATTCGAGAGCCAGATACCTCCTCATAAAAACCCATGAGTTTTTCTCTTTCCTCAAAAGTCCATAAGAAGGGTGTCATTGCACCAACATCCATTGCATATGCCGCTATATTCATTATGTGATTTAATATCCTAGTTATTTCACAAAATAATATTCTTATATATTCAGCTCTTTTAGGAATAGTTATCCCCAAAAGTGATTCAACTGCTAGAGCATAAGCCTGTTCTTGATTCATCGGAGACACATAATCCAACCGATCAAAATAAGGAACTGCCTGAAGGTAAGTTTTATGCTCGATTAACTTTTCAGTACCCCGATGAAGTAACCCTATATGAGGGTCAACCCTATCAATTGTCTCACCACTCATTTCTAACACTAATCTTAATACACCATGAGCAGCAGGATGCTGTGGTCCAAAATTAACGGTATACTTATCATCTTTATCAGAAAAGGACTCAGCCATCATTTGAAGCCTTCTCATCACCGGGTAAAGTTACTTGATTATGTGCATGTTCTGCACCTTCCCAAGGACTAAGAAAATCAAAATTACGAAATTGTTGATCCAGCTTAACTTTATCATAAACAACACGTTTTTCTGTCTCATCATACCTAAGCTCTAGATAGCCAGTAAGCGGAAAGTCTTTCCTTTGCGGGTGCCCTTCAAAACCATAATCTGTTAAAATCCTTCTTAAATCAGGGTGACCGGAGAATAATACACCATACATATCCCAAACTTCTCTTTCAAACCAATTTGAATTAGAAAAAATTTCTGAAATACTTTCTATTGACTCACCATCTGACAGGTCAACTCTTACTAATAATCTTTGATTATGCGTCATACTCAGTAATCTATAAATTATTTGAAAACGCTTTTGTTTTTCTGGATAATCAACTGCAAATATATCTATAAGCTGGGTGAACAAAGAATTGGAGTCATTCCTCAAGAATTTGACTATTGGTTTGATAGCATTTTTTTGGACTAGAATATCCAATTCATTATTATTTATTAAACTATCTATAATATCATCTTTAAAAGAAATCTTTAGTATTCCATTAAGATCATTTAAATTTCTTATATTATCGCTATCAGGCTCCATCCACCTCACCCTCACTAAATTTTATTAACGGTCAAGAGTACCAACGCGTCTAATCTTTTTATGCAATTGAAGAATTCCGTAAAGTAAAGCTTCAGCCGTTGGAGGACAGCCAGGAACATAAATATCAACTGGAACAATTCTATCGCAACCTCTAACAACAGAATAGGAATAGTGATAATACCCACCTCCATTTGCACAAGACCCCATTGAAATAACCCAACGAGGTTCAGGCATTTGGTCATATACTTTTCTTAGCGCAGGTGCCATCTTATTTGTTAGCGTTCCAGCAACTATCATGACGTCTGATTGTCTGGGGCTTGGTCTGAAAAACATTCCAAATCTATCTAAATCATATCTGGCCATACCAGAATGCATCATTTCAACAGCACAGCAAGCTAAACCAAAAGACATTGGCCACATCGAGCCTGTCCTTGCCCAATTTGCAAGTTTGTCTATTGAGGATAATACGTAACCTTTATCCTTTAACTCTTCTGCAACCCTTTCTAAAACTTTATTATTTGCAGTATCCTCTCCAGGGTTTGATTTATTTTCATTAGAGGAAGATGAAGGACTTAATCCCATTCCAGCGCTCCTTTTTTCCACTCATATATGAAACCTATAGTTAAGATTGCTAAGAAAAGCATCATTGACCAAAAACCATATAGACCTATCTCAGATAAACTAACTGCCCAAGGAAATAAAAAAGCGACCTCTAGATCAAAAATTATAAATAATATTGCAACAAGATAAAATCTAACTTCAAATTTAGAGCGAGTATCATCAAACGCCTCAAAACCACACTCATAAGCGGAGTTTTTCTCCACATCTGGCCTTGATGGAGAGATAATAAAATTAGCAAAAATAATTATCAAAGCTAAACCAACTGCAATAATAAAAAATATCAATATTGGCAAATATTCTCTAAGGATATCTTCCATATCATATAAACCTTTAGTTGTAATTAATCATAATAACACCGATAACATGTTTACAATTTTTAGTATAAAAAAACCAGTAAATAGCAATAAATATTCTTAGCTAGTATATTATTTAGATTGTATTTTACCCAATCAGAACTAAGTATATTTTTAAGCTAATGTTAAAATAACTATTTTAGATTTAATACACTATTGTATACGTTATTCAATCATATTCCTATTTAAGTTACTTTTTATAAATCTAGTTTCTCCAATTGATTTATTATACTCAATGCGGCCAAATGAGATGTTTTGGGGTTATTAAGGGATGGAACGGCATCAACTTTTACCTCTAAATTACCAAAAGTACCCTCTGCTCTAAGATAGTGAAAATTATTTTCAATATTTGGGTCAGCAACCAACTCAACATTTGTTTCATCCATACCAATTCCAGATAATGCAAGTGCTGCTGCTACATTTGCATTTTTAGGGAAAAGTCTTGCTGCATCACGAGCAGTTCCATTAAATATGGTCTGGGCGTTTTTAATTGAGTCCAAATTAATATTCTTAGCACCAGGAGCACCAATCCAGGCTTTTGGCTTCTTGGTAGTTCTTAGAAATACTTTTTTTAAACCATCTACTTTTGCAGACTCAATTGCATCCAGGCCAGCAAGAGCACCTGTTGGAATAAAAAAACGTGAGGAATATTTTATACTTGAACTCAATAATTCTTTATAAAGGTGATCATTTGCAAGAGCTCCAACTGAAATTATAACTAAATCAATTCTATGTGATAAAATAAGGTTTGCATATTTTTCAACTGCATTATTTCCAGCACACTCAACAATTACATCTGGTGAAAGATCAAAAAGATTATCAATCTTTGTAAATATAGGATGGGATCCAACACTTTTAATATCGCTATCTAAACCTATGGAACCAACTATAGTTATTTTGTTGGTATTTTTTTTGCAATAAGCAGTTACCGCTTTAGCAATTGCCCCATTGCCAATTAACCCAAGCCTCATAAAAAATCTCCAAAAAAAAAGAAAATAAATAAATATAGTAGGCTTTTAAAGTGAGAGACTTGTTTATAGAAGTAAGTTGGTGGGCGATGACAGGATCGAACTGCCGACATTTGCGGTGTAAACGCAACGCTCTCCCAGCTGAGCTAATCGCCCCAACTTAATCTCTATTTGGGATAATTTATTTTAAATAATTAAAGACCAACTTAAACAATTTTATTAATTAAAATTACTTACTAATTATTAACAGAGTCTTTTAATCCCTTTCCAGCCTTAAACTTAGGTTGTTTAGAAGCTGGGATTTGAATTTTTTCTCCTGTTCGAGGATTACGTCCTTCGCTTGCTGCTCGATTTGAAACACTAAATGTCCCAAAGCCGACCAATCTAACATCTCCACCCTGCTTTAACTGATTTTCAATAGTTTCTAAAACTCCATCTACTGTTTTAGTCGTATCATTTTTGGATAATCCTGTTTTCTCTGATACAGCTGCTATAAGGTCGTTTTTGTTCATGGTCTTCCTCTTCTTTAAATCAATAAACTAAGTTAAATTCCGCAATGAGCCAAAAATTAATAATATACCCTCAATACGTATTCAATTTGCGAAGTCTGATGGTCTAAAAGGATTGCGTCAATACATAAGATTAAAAAAAGTCAATAAATCTGAGAAAAAAGCGTTTTTTAGCGTTTATATTGATATTTTCAGCAATTTAACTACTATATGTTGTAGAAAAGGACGTAAATACATTAACATTTCGTAAAAATTTAACTTAATTTAGATTTTTTGAGACTCGAGAGATTTACTGTTTTAATGAGTTACTAGAACATCATCTTCCTTTTTATTATCTAGGCTTGATGAACCTAAACCTGAGTCTTCTTGCTCATTAGTCTCAGAAAGTTCCTTTGGAATTAGTGGAGAAACAAGTGCCTTTTCTAGAACTTCATCAATTGTAAAAACACTAACGATTTTCAGGTCTTTCTTTACATTATTAGGGATTTCGTCCAAATCTTTTTCATTTTCCTTTGGAATCAAAACAGTTTTTATTCCTCCTCGTAATGCGGCAAGTAATTTTTCTTTTAATCCACCTATTGGAAGAACTCTTCCTCTTAATGTTATTTCACCTGTCATAGCTACATCTTTTTTTACTGGAATTCCTGTGAGAACAGAAACAATGGATGTACACATGCCAACCCCAGCAGATGGACCATCTTTTGGGGTAGCACCCTCGGGAACATGAATATGTATGTCTCTTTTTTCAATATCCTTTTTATTAATACCAAAAGACAATGATCTGCTTCTTACAAATGATCTAGCTGCTTTGATAGATTCTTTCATTACATCCCCAAGTTTTCCTGTATGGATAATTTCACCCTTTCCTGGCATTGTTACAGCTTCAATTGATAATAATTCTCCACCAACTTCTGTCCAAGCTAAACCAGTTGTAACTCCAACCATGTCTTCTCGTTCTGCTTCTCCAAACCTATACTTTTGAACACCAGCATATTTTTTTAGATTTTGCCTGGTGACTTTAATTTTAATAATTTTTTTAATTACAATTTCTTTTGTAGCTTTTCTTGCAAGATTAGCTATTTCTCTTTCAAGATTTCTTACCCCAGCTTCTTTAGTATAAAACCTAATTAAATCTCTTAATGCTTGATCTGAGATTTCCCATTCGGATTCAGATAAACCATGAGCTAACATTTGTTTCTTCACTAAATGTCTTTTTGCAATCTCGAGCTTTTCATCTTCTGTATAACCTGAAAGCCTTATTATTTCCATCCTATCAAGAAGAGGTTGAGGCATTTTTAATGTATTCGCTGTTGTGATGAATAATACATCGGATAAATCATAATCAACTTCTAGATAATGGTCTTGAAATGTAGAATTTTGCTCAGGATCAAGTACTTCAAGAAGTGCAGATGTTGGATCACCCCTCCAATCATTACCAAGCTTATCTATCTCATCAAGTAAAAATAATGGATTAGATGTTTTAGCTTTTTTCATCCCATGAACAACTTTACCTGGCATAGACCCAATGTATGTTCTTCTGTGACCTCTTATTTCTGCCTCGTCTCTAACACCACCGAGTGACATTCTTACAAAGTTTCTCCCAGTTGCCTTTGCAATTGACTTACCGAGAGATGTTTTACCTACCCCAGGTGGGCCGACTAAGCAAAGAATTGGACCTTTAAGTTTTTTTGTACGTTGTTGAACAGCTAAATACTCAGTTATTCTCTCTTTAACCTTTTCAAGACCATAATGGTCTTTATCTAATTGAGTTTCTGCAGAAATAAGATCTTTATTAATTTTAGATGTCTTTTTCCAGGGGATATCTGTCATCCAATCTAAATAATTTCGAACAACTGTAGCCTCGGCAGACATTGGACTCATTGCTTTTAATTTTTTAAGTTCAGAGATTGATTTTTCTTTTGCTTCCTTGGACATTTTTGTCTTATTAATTTTTAATTCAAGCTCTCCAATCTCGTCTCGACCTTCATCATTCTCTCCAAGTTCCTTTTGTATTGCCTTCATTTGTTCATTCAAATAATATTCACGCTGTGTTTTTTCCATTTGCCTCTTTACACGATTACGAATTTTCTTTTCAACTTGAAGTACACTTATTTCTCCATCCATAAAAGAAAATATCTTTTCTAATCTTTCAAAAACGTTATCCAGCTCTAGGATTTCTTGCTTGTCTGAAATCTTAAGCGCTAAATGTGCAACGACTGTATCTGCAAGTTTTGAATAATCATCAATTTGATTTATAGAAGACAATACCTCTGGTGATATTTTTTTATTTAGTTTTATATACTGTTCAAATTCGCCTACTACAGACCTTGCTAGAGCTTCAATTTCAGTATTATCTTCAAGACTGTCCTCAAATATTTCAGCTTGTGCTTCAAAATAATCTTTGTTGGGGCTAAACTTTGATATTTTTGCCCTCTTAATACCTTCAACTAATACTTTAACTGTGCCATCGGGCAACTTTAATAATTGCAATATTGTGGATAGAGTTCCAACCTCGTATATATCTTCAGAATCTGGATCATCAATACTCGCATCTTTCTGAGATACCAGAAGTATCTGTTTATCATCACCCATGACATCTTCAAGGGCTTTAACTGATTTTTCACGTCCAACAAACAAAGGAACTATCATATGTGGAAATACGACAATGTCTCTTAAGGGAAGAACAGGATAAACTTTTTCAGAATCTTCGCTCATTATTACCTACCATAAATCTAAAATTTTGAGTTTAGAGGAACTTATCACCTTTATAATTAGTTTAAAATTAGCCAATTACAAGATACTTAGTTATTTTATTTAACCATGAAAGGAATTTATTTGGCATAAACCCTAGTTTTTATATTAAAAAGTTGATGATTTATGCTGATGAACCTAAGTCTTCTCTTCTATCAGAGTAAATGAATAATGGTTTTGATCTTCCTTCAGTCACTTCACCATTAACTACAATTTCCTCAACTCCCTCAAGTTCTGGCAAGTCAAACATAGTATCAAGCAAAATTCCTTCAAGTATTGATCTGAGCCCCCTAGCACCTGTTTTTCTAACAATGGCTTTCTTTGCAATTGTACTCAAAGCATCATCAGTAAATGATAATTTTACTTCCTCCATTTCAAATAAACTAGCGTACTGTTTAATCAAAGCATTCTTTGGCTTAGATAGAATCTCTATTAACGCAGTTTCATCTAGATCTTCTAAAGTTGCTACAACAGGGACCCTGCCAACAAATTCAGGAATTAAACCGTATTTCAGAAGATCCTCAGGTTCAACTTCCGAAATAATCTCTCCAGTGCCTCTATCGTCTGCAATCTTTACATCTGCACCAAATCCAATTGAAGTACCTTTTCCTCTTTGAGCAATAATTTTATCAAGACCTGCAAAAGCTCCACCACAAATGAAAAGTATATTTGTAGTATCAACTTGGAGAAATTCTTGTTGGGGATGTTTTCTTCCACCTTGAGGAGGAACTGAGGCAATCGTTCCCTCCATAATCTTTAGGAGTGCTTGTTGAACACCTTCACCTGAAACATCTCTTGTGATGGAGGGATTATCTGATTTTCTACTAATTTTATCAATTTCATCAATATAAACGATACCCTTTTGGGCTCTTTCCACATTGTAATCAGAAGCTTGTAAAAGTTTTAAAATAATATTTTCTACATCCTCTCCAACATAACCTGCTTCTGTAAGAGTGGTAGCATCTGCCATAGTAAAAGGGACATCTAGTATCCTAGCTAATGTTTGGGCTAACAATGTCTTACCACACCCAGTCGGACCAATTAACATGATGTTAGATTTAGCAATCTCAATATCATCATTTTTCGCATTAGAACCTAAGCGTTTATAATGATTATGCACTGCAACTGAGAGCACCTTTTTTGCATGACTTTGACCAATAACATAGTCTTCTAATACAGCTAAAATATCTTGAGGAGTGGGTACACCTTCTGAAGTTTTAACAAAGCTCACCTTATTTTCTTCGCGAATTATATCCATGCATAATTCAACGCACTCATCACAAATAAAAACTGTAGGCCCAGCAATGAGTTTTCTTACCTCGTGCTGACTCTTACCGCAAAAAGAGCAATAAAGAGTATTTTTAGTATCAGTACCAGATGATTTAGTCACAAAACTACCTCGCATAATATTTTTATTTTTATTATACTCTAATACGAAGTTTGGTTAAATAATATTTATTGTTAGTTCAATATGTTAATAACCATAGTTTCCATTTTAAAAAACACAAAAAAACAGGAATTATTGTAAGCATATGATTTTATTGGTTTTTATATAATTTTTCGCACTTATTGTAATAAAACCTAATTTTCATCTTCTTCTATTTTTGGTCTTGTTGTGACAACTTTGTCAATTATTCCGAATTTTTTTGCTTCTTCAGAATTCATATAATTATCTCTATCCATTGCCTTTTCAATAGTATCAATCTTTTGACCAGTATGCTCTAGATAAATCTGGTTCAAACGAGACCTGAGTTCTAGTATTTCTCGAGCCTGAATCTCAATATCTGCAGCCTGTCCCTGAAAACCACCTGAAGGCTGATGTATCATTATCCTAGCATTTGGAAGAGCATATCTTTTATCTTTCTGTCCACCTGCTAAAAGTAAAGACCCCATTGAGGCAGCTTGGCCAATACAAACCGTCGAAATGTCAGGACTAATGTATTTCATAGTGTCATATATTGCTAAACCAGAACTAACAACTCCTCCTGGTGAATTTATATAAAAAGATATATCTTTAGATGGGTTTTCAGACTCTAAAAAAAGGAGCTGAGCACATATTAATGAAGATAGATTATCATTGATTGGACCAGTAAGAAATATAATCCGCTCTTTAAGTAATCGAGAGTAAATATCATAAGAGCGCTCACCTCGATTTGTTTGTTCAACAACCATTGGAACTAAAGTATTGTTGAATATTTCTAGAGCATCAGAATCTGTCATAATTTTTTCCTGCAAAAATATTTTACTTAAACTGGAACAGGTCCATCTACTTCGGTAGCACCTGTTAATTCTTTTAATTCTTTCGAAGAAACACTCTTTTCAGTAACTTCAGACGATTCTAATAAAAAATCAATGACCTTATCTTCAAGTAAGGGGGCCCTAACCTGTTCTAGTGCCTGAGGGTTACTTTTATAATATTCCATGACATGTTGTTCTTGGCCAGGAAACCTTGATGCCTCTCTTGATATTGCCTGAGAAAGTTCCTCCGGACCAATGCTCAAATTATTTTTATCCCCAACATCCGAAAGTATTAGCCCTAGTTTGACTCTTCTTTCAGCGATACTTTTATAGTGTTTTTCTAAATCTTCATCACTCATTTTTGCATCTTTTTCCTCAAGAGAATTTGATTCTTTAGCTTGGATTATATTTTTCCAAATTAAATCAAATTGCTCATCAACCATACTGCTAGGAACATCAAACTTATTATTTTCAGCTAAAAAATCTAACATTTCTCGCTTAATCTTCATTCTTGAGAGGTACTCATAATCTTTATTAATTTGATTTTTAACTGCGTCTTTTAGATCTTTTAAACTTTCAAAACCAATAGACTTAGAGAATTCTTCATCAACTTTAGGTACCTGAAGAGATTCAATAGATTTTAAATTAATTTTAAATAATGCATCCTGACCTTTCAAATCATCATTTTCATAATTATCAGGAAATGTAACTTTAATATCTTTTTTGGAGCCAACTTTTATCCCAACTAATTGCTCTTCAAAGCCGGGGATAAAGCTTCCTGAACCTAATTCTAATTTATAATCTTCAGCCTTACCTCCTTCAAACTCCTTATCATCTTTAAAACCAACAAAATCAATAACTACCAGGTCACCATCTTTAGTAGTTTTTCTATTGGTTAGTGGCACTGACTTTTTATTGTTCTCAGCCATCTTTTTTGTAGCATCCTCAACATCATTATCACTAACATTGCTTATTAGCTTTTCAACTTTAAAAGATGACATATCAGTTAATTCTATTTCTGGAATCAATTGTAAAGATACTGAAAACTCAAGATCATTACCGTCTTCAAAAGAAATTAAATCAATTTTTGGTTGAGTTGCTGGTTTAAGATTCCTTTCTTCAAAAAGTTTTTGAGTGGATTCTTGGAGCGTCGTTTCTAAAATTTCACTCCTAACGGAAGCACCAAAGCGCTTTTTTAATAATCCCATAGGAACTTTTCCGGGTCTAAAACCAGGAATTTTTACTTGTTTACCGACTTCATTAAGTTTGGAAGTTATTTTTGCATCAATATCATTAGATGGAATAGTGATCTCATATTCTCTATCTATTCCTTCATTTTTTTTATCATTTACCTTCATTATCAAACACCCTTAAAATAAAACCATGCATAGTAAGCTATGCAATCAATAAAGCTAGATTTCTTAATATTCATTTTGCCTATTAATTTATATAAGATATTGAGATAATTACAATATTGGTGCGGGTGAAGAGACTTGAACTCCCACGGCTTAAAGCCACTGGAACCTAAATCCAGCGCGTCTACCAATTCCGCCACACCCGCAAAATATTAACAAACAATTTTTTAACACCGTTTAAGCCTACTAGACAAAATACGCAATATTAAACATCTATAAATCCACTATTTTCTTTTATTTCTTTATGTAACATCAGGTAAGATACTGATTATATCCTCAGCAATCAAACTCTTTCCTATTAAATTTCCAGCATTATTATGCACCCATACTCCTACCCTACAAGCATCAAGCACAATCATTCCTTGAGCAATTAATCCTCCAATAATACCTGCTAAAACATCGCCAGATCCAGCTGTTGCAAGATTTAGAGGTGCGTTATATGAAAAATACATTTCTGAAGTTGAATCAGCAATTATAGTATCGTTCCCTTTTAAAACTATTGTTGCATTAGATAAAAAAGATGCTTTCATTACAGCATCAGGCTTTGAAAATTTTTTAAATTCTTCTCCAAATAATCTGTAAAATTCACCTTCATGTGGAGTAATTACTATTTTAGATTTCATATTACGAGTCACTTGTATAAAATTGTCTAAATCACCTTCAAAACAAGTTAATGCATCAGCATCCAATACTATATTTGGAATAGGTTTCATAATTCTTGATAAGTTTTGTATTATTTCTTTTAGTAAAACCTTATCTCCAAAACCTGGACCGATAATAATTGAATTAGGTTTAATTTTTACTAAGTTTGACTCAAATTTTTCAAAATGAAAAAATGACTCACTAGGCCTAAAGACACTTCCTAAAATATTTGATATATAAATATTCCTAGTCTTTTCAGGAGCAACTATTGTAACCATTCCTGCACCAATTCTCCTAGCAGCTTGAGCTGCAAGTATGGACGCACCACTCATACCGTGAGCACCAAAAATTATTGAATGACCGCGTTTATATTTATGATCTTTTATACTCTTTTTTATAAATTTTGATTTATCTAAGTTGTTCAAAAAAGTTTTGTTATCTAAAACCTTAAGAACATCGTCCGGGATACCAATATCATCAACAATAATATCTCCGCAAAAATCTTTTCCAGGTAATAAAAAATGACCTCGCTTTGGTCTAAAAAAGGTAACCGTAAGATCTGATCTAATTGCTCCACCCATTAAACTCCCTGTATCGCAATTTATACCGCTTGGAATATCAATTGAAATAATTGGGAGTTTTAATTTCATAAGATGAGAAAATATCTCTAATATTTTATTATCTAAATTCCTTGATAAACCTGACCCAAAAAAAGCATCTACAAACAGATCACCCCATGGTAATTGATCTTTATTGATAGAAACAGCATTGCCTCCAGAATTAAGAAACTTTTGAAGACTTCGACTAGCTACTCCCTTAATCTTATCAACATCATTTAATAATAATACTTTTACTGGCCAGCCTTGGGCTAATAATAACCTAGCAACTACAAAGCCGTCTCCACCATTATTTCCTGGACCACATAAAATAATGACCCTGCATCTTTTCCAATATTTTTTTATTGCTAATACAACCTTTAACCCCGCAGACTCCATAAGCTGGTCTTCAGAAATTCCTCTCTTAACAGCTTCAGCCTCTGCTCTAAGCATATCTTTAGATTTAAGAATATCGTACTTATTATGAGCATTAAGGTTATTGAATGTATACATTTGAATATTATAATGATTAAAATTTTCAATTTATATATTTTTATTCTATAACATTGGATATATTTTATCTTTCAAATTTTAAATATTTTATTAGGTAATGAAATGATTAATAACGTTTTCTCAGACACACTTCATGCAGTAGGAAATACACCCCTAATTAAGTTAAAATGGGCTTCTTCAGTATCTGGATGTAATATTTATGGAAAAGCTGAATTCATGAATCCTGGAGGTTCAGTTAAAGATAGAGCTGCATTATTTATGATTAAAGATGCTGAAAAAAAGAAATTAATTAAGCCAGGCGATACATTAATTGAAGCAACTGCTGGAAATACTGGGATTGGACTAACACTCATTGGAAACGCAATGGGATACAAATCATTAATCGTAATAGCAAATAACCAAAGTCAAGAAAAAAAGGATACACTAATAGCCTGCGGTGCAAAATTAAAAGAAGTACCGCCGGTTCCATATACAGATCCAAATAATTATATACATGTTGCAAAAAGATTAGCAACTGATAATGGCGGTTATTTTTGCAATCAATTTGACAACTTAGCTAATAGAGAAGCTCATATAGTTACAACAGGTCCAGAAATCATTAACGGCCTTGAGGGTAATATCGATGCTTTTACAACTTCAGTCGGCACAGGAGGAACACTCGCAGGTGTATCAATAGCTTTAAAGAAAAAAAATAAAAATATATTAACAATAGCTGCTGATCCAGAAGGATCAGTTATATTTGATTTTATAAAAAAAGGGAAATTAACCTCAAGTGGGAATTCGATAACTGAGGGCATTGGACAAGGGAGAATCACAAAAAACTTTGAGGCTTCACCTGTTGATGATGCCGAAAAGATTACAGACAGCGAAGCATTAAATGTAATATACAATATGGTTCAACATGATGGCTTAATTATGGGAGGTTCAACTGGTATAAATGTTGCTTCAGCAATTAAAGTTGGAAAAAAACTTAAGCCTAATTCAAATATAGTTACTATTTTATGTGACTACGGTACGAGATATCAAAGTAAAATTTATAATATAAATTTTTTACAAGATAATAATCTCCCTATTCCTCCATGGCTTGAAGAATAATATGGCCCTTTATACCCTATGGAAAGTAATATGTTAGTTAATACAAATTGGTTATCTAAGAATTACAATGATAATAATTTAATCATACTAGATGCGTCCTACTATGTTGATGGTGGAACTATAAAAGCTAAAAAATTATACGAAGCAAATCATATTCCAAATGCAATTTTCTTTGACATAGATAAAATTGCAGATTTAGAATCTAACCTTCCACATACAATGCCATCAAAATCTTTTTTTTCAAATAAAGTTGGGGAGCTTGGTATCAGCAAAGATAATAATATAATTATTTATGATTCTGCTAATGGTGTATCTGCAGCATCACGTGCTTGGTGGATGTTTAAAGCATTTGGGCATAATAACGTCTCTATCCTTGATGGTGGAATAGTTAAATGGAAATCCGAAAATCTTCCAGTTAATGATTTACCTGTTATATACAGAAAAAAAAAATATAAATCTAGTCAAGATGCAAATAAGTTCATAGCGACTAAAGAAGATATACTTAATAATATAGGGAATAGTAAATTCAAAGTTCTAGACGCAAGAAGCCCCGGAAGATTCTATGGAAAAGAAGTTGAACCAAGGCCAAATTTAAGATCAGGCCATATTCCTAAAAGTATAAACGTCCACTATTCAGAACTTATTGATAAAAAAATTGGAATATTTAAATCTGAGACTGAGATTAAAAATATATTTAAAGAAAAAAACTTAAATATTAGTGATGAAATAATTGCATCTTGTGGATCAGGAGTAACAGCATGTGCCCTTGCATTTTGCCTTTATTTAATTGGAAAAAATAATACCTATATTTATGATGGATCCTGGGTAGAATGGGGTAGTGATGAAAAATTACCAATAGAAAAATGATGGAAAAAAATGACACGAATTAAGCCATTATCATTTGAAGAACTTGATAATAAATTTAAAAAAAAATTAAATAATGCAAAGTCTATAATGGGATACACACCTAATGACGGCCTCACATTAGCAAGAATCCCTGGCTTAATTGAAGGTTTAAATAAATTAACTTTTTCGATCTATGGTGATGATGGTTATGTATCAAATGAAATAAAGTATCTAATTTCTATACTTAGTAGTATAAAGTCAGGATCTGGGTATTGTTCTGCTCATACAGTTCACGGGGCTAGCAAATTAGGAATTGATAAAAATAAAATTGAGAATATAAAGAATTTTAAGAAATCAGATTTATTTTCTAATAAAGAGAAAGCTGCTCTAAGTATTGTAGAGGAAGCAAACCAAATACCAATAAATGTAAGCAATAGAGCCTTTAGTGCATTAAGACTTTATTTTGACGATAACCAAATATGTGAAATTATTGCAGTAATAAGTCTCTTTGGATTCTTAAATAAATGGAACGGAATTATGAAAACAGAATTAGAAGTTATTCCTAAAAGTATTTTTGAAAAATATGAATTTAAGAAATAAACATTAAATGTTTGGCTTGACAGAGATAGAGTTGAATGCGTTGCGTTTAAGCTTTAAGGTGACTATATGGGGAATGATATTTACCTTTCCTATTGCTCTATTTACAGCGTGGTTATTATCAAGAAAAGAATTTATCGGGAAAAGTTTTCTAAATGCCTTTGTTCATATACCACTTGTCGTCCCTCCTGTAGTAATCGGTTATTTTTTAATTTTACTTCTCGGCCGTGAGGGTTATTTAGGTAGACTATTATATGAATTCTTTGGATTAACCCTCATATTTACATGGCAGGGTGCTGCTATTGCTGCATCAATTGTTTCATTTCCTCTATTTGTAAGACCCATAAGACAGGCATTTGAAATGATTGATCCTGCACTTGAAGAGGCCGCATCAAGTCTGGGAGCAAATCAAAAACAAAAATTTATATATTTAATCTTACCAATTATAATGCCTGGAATTATTACTGGTGCTATATTATTTATAGCACGTGCATTAGGAGAGTTTGGAGCAACTATTACATTTGCTTCAAATATCATTGGCCTGACTCAAACTCTTCCACTGGCAATTTATCAAGCAACAATTACGCCTGATGGTGATAAAATTGCAATTAGATTGATTATTATATCTTTAACACTAGCCTTCTCGTCATTACTATTATCTGAATATTTATCAAAAAAGTATTATAGCAAAATAAAAGATTAATCCTATGTTGTTAGTAAAAACAGAATTTAAATATAAAGATTCTTCGAAAGACTTCAAACTCAGCGCTTCTTTCAAAACCTCCTCAAAGGGTGTGACTGCAATTTATGGTCCTTCAGGCTCAGGAAAAACAACTTTATTTAGAATAATCTCAGGATTGATTAAAGGCTCAGAAGAGTTAATAACTCTTAATAATGAAATAATTTGTAATTCTAAAGATAATAAATGGACTCCACCTCATGAAAGAGGTATTGGTTATGTTTTTCAAGATGTAAGATTATTTCCACATTTAAATGTGAAAAACAATCTAACATTTGTGTCAAAATTAAAAAAAAAATCAAATTTAGAAACAATATCAATAAATACAATCGTAGAATCCTTAAATATAGAAAAACTACTATATAAAAAAGTTCATCACTTATCGGGAGGAGAAAAAAAACTTGTTGCTATAGGTAGAGCTCTAATGATGAAACCTAAAATCTTATTATTAGATGAGCCTTTAGGTGGGCTTGATGTAGAAAGAAAGAGAAATATTATACCTTACTTAGATGAATTATGTACGAATTTAAATATACCAATACTTTATATTTCACACAATATAAATGAAATAAAAAAATTGGCCAATTGGATTATTACAATGAAAGATGGTAAAGTTAATTCTTTTGGAAGCATTGAAGAAGTAACAGGAAGAATAGACCTATCACATATAACAGAAGGAAAAAAAACTAAAACAATTCTCAAAACGAAAATAATAAACCACGAGCAGGAAAATAACTTAACTATTTTAGAAATTGGAAATCAAAAACTTTCTATCCCACTTATTAATAAAGAAATAAACAGTCTGGTAAAAATCGAAATAAGACCACAAGATGTGGGTGTCGCTTTAAGCAAGCCCAAAGATGTAAGTTTTTTAAATATACTATTGGGAACAGTTAGTGTTATTATTAGCAATGAGAATAATACATATATTGATATACAAATTAATGTTGGATCAGAAGAAAAACCAAAGTTTATATGGTCAAAAATTACAAAATTTGCTGAGAGAAACCTTAAGATAAAGAAAGGGAATAGTGTTTATATACTACTCAAGACTATGTCGATAAAGATCAATAACACAAGCATTAAAAAAATTATTAACTCTCATTAATAATTAATTTTCACTTTCATCATCTAATATACAATAATTTACTTCTTCATCATTACTTATTGAATCTACCCCACCTAGAATTGTATTCAAATGGCTGAGATGAGATTGATTTGTCTTTGGAAAAGAATAAATACTGTGCTTAAGTCCAAGAGATAAAATCATTTCAGTAGTTTTATAACCAGTTCTCATAGGCTCTATAACAGGAATATCAACAGATTTAGATATTTTATCAGCTACTTTAGCCATACAAGTACAACCAAGTAAAATAGCCTCAGCACCATCTTCACTTATAGCTAATTCAATTTCATGTATGATATCCTTAACAGTTGGAGAGTTGGATGAATTCATGTGATTAATTGAATTTGATGCTGAATTTATTGCCGAAATACTATCATCTCTTAGGATATTTCTAATTGATACACATTTACTATTCTGTCCAGAATTTAATAATCTTTCTTGATAAATGAAATTAAGTTTTGGAGGCCATAATGTTACAATTGAAAAGTTTTTTGCTAGATTAGAAGAAACTGACATAGAGGCTTCTCCAGCTCCCACTACAACTATATCTAATGCAGATCGAATAGAATCAATTCCATAATCACCAAAAGTATTTATGAAAACAGCATCAAAACCAGAAGCTTGAGCTGCGATTGCTGTTTCAATATAAGAGATACTTGTTATTGATCGATCAAAGTGTGTAAAGGGAAAGTTTACGATTCTATTTTCTAATAGCTCAATAGAGAAACTCTCACCT
>NZGX01000005.1 GCA_002691085.1 Rhodospirillaceae bacterium
ACACCCTGTAAAGATAGAATTTCAACAGAATTTGATGATTTTACAGACCCTCCATACAAGATGGCTGTATCTTTTATCCCAATTGATAAGAGTGTTTCACGAATATAAGCGTGGGTGTCGAAAATTTGTTCCATTGAAGGAGTTAACCCTGTGCCAATTGCCCACACTGGCTCATAAGCAACAATAATATCCTTCAACGAAGCAATATCAGGAACACTTCCAAAAATTTGTTCTTTAAGCACTTTTTCAGTTTGATTACTATTTCTTTGATCTTGTGTTTCACCAATACAGATTATTGGGACTAATTGGCAATTTATAGCATTTAAGGCCTTTTTATTTACAATTTCATTACTTTCTAAGTGGTTTGCTCTTCTCTCAGAGTGTCCAACTATCACGTGTGAACAACCCAAATGAGATAATAAATCAGGGCTAGTGTCTCCGGTATGGGCACCTTTAAGCTCAGAATGGCAGTCTTGAGACCCAACATATAGGTTATTGGCATTACAAAAGGGCTTTATAGAAGAAATAAGAGGAAAAGGTGGACAAACAAGTACATCTGCTGCGTGCGTGTCATTTTTCTCAAGATAGTTACTTATATCGGTAACTAAACTAATAGAATCATCCAAAAGGCCATTCATTTTCCAATTTGCAGCAATAAATTTACGCATTTTATATTTTTCCCTCTTAAGAGATGTTTCTTAGTAGCTTAAATTCGTTTATAAGCACTATTTTTAGACTATTATATCAACTTATCTCAATATCAGGGTTACTCTTAATATGATCCAAGGTTTTCAACAAGCAATAAAAAACAGCTGGCTTCTCAAAGGCTTTTTAGGTGTTGTCATGATCAGCTTTGCAATATGGGGCGTGGGTGATGCAATTAATCCTGCAGTAGATCCTACTGTGGCAATAAAAGTAGGACAAGTAGAAGTTGGAACCGACGAAATTCAAAGAAGGTTCACAGCAGAAGTTACTCAACTAAAAGATGCTCTTGGACCAGACTTCACAGATAAAGATGCTGTTGATCTTGGTGTTATGGATAGAATTATTAAACAGGCAAGTCGGGCCGCTTCACTTGAAATGGCTGCAAAAGATATGCAATTAGACTTACCAGATAAATCATTACGTAGACTCGTCATGGATATGCCAGAGTTTAAAGATGAAGTAGGAAACTTTAGTAGAATTATTTTAAACAATGTCCTGTTGAGTAATAATTTATCTGAACAATCATTTATCGAACTCTTAAGAGGTGATTTCCTGAGACAAAATTTGCTCAACCCTGTTGCAGAAAGTTCATCATCTCCAGAGACACTAATAGATATATTATTTCAATACAGGGCTGAACAACGCAGTGCTGAAATTATTTATATTCCAAAATCAAAATTTAAATTAGAGTCTTCTCCAGATGAAAATATGCTTAGGGAAGTTTACAATACAAATTTAGATCAATTTAAAGCACCAGAAAGAAGAAAGGTTGAGGCAATTCTTGTAAGGGCATCGGAACTTGTTCCTATAAATAGTATCACTGAAGAAGAGATAAATAATTTTTATAATGAAAATATTTCTCGATATAGAACTGAACCAACAAGAACTGTACAGCAAGTTGTATTTAATGATGAGAAGCAAGCTTATGATGCATATTCAAGTATAAGCAACGCTGATACACTTAATCAATTAGAAGAAAAAATTGATATACCAGAAATAATCAATTTAGGAACACTTTCGAGAAATGATGTAACTGGTTTTGACATCAGTAGTATTTTTGACAGTAACAATATTGGCATTCTTCCACCAGTGAGCAGTGACTTTGGTTGGCACTTATTTGAAATAACTGATGTAAGCGCAGGAAGTATAAAAGCACTTCCAGTTGTGAAAGATGAGATCATAAAATTCATACAAGACGATAAAGCTCTTGATGAAATGTATGAGGCAACAGTTTTTATGGAAGATCAACTTGCTGGTGGAGTAAGTATGGCAGAAATAAGTGAAACTCCATCATATAAACTTATTAACCTTGAATTTATTAATCGTGACGGAATAGATATAAATGGTGCAAAAATAGATCTACCATTAGATGAAAATCGTTTCTTAAATTTAGTCTTTAGTTCTGAGCAAGGCATTGAATCTCAAATTATAGAAACAGAGGATTATGCATTCATACTTAAAGTGACTGAGATAAGACCACCTGCACCTAAACCTTATGAACTGGTAGTTGATGACTTAAAAAAAATATGGAATAACAATGAAATTGTAAATGAAGTAAATAAGAAAGCTATATCTGTAATAGATAAAATAGGACCATCCTCAGACCTTTTTAAAATTACTGAGAAAGATGAATTATTAGAATTTGCAAACCTAGGACCAGTAAGAAGGTTTGGAGATAGCCTCATGGTAAACTATATTATTCCATCACAGTATGTAAGTACTGATCTAATGAATAAATTATTCAATGCAAATATTGGCGAAGTTGTAAATGCCGAAGTTAATGATGGACACGTCATAGCAAAACTAAAAGATATAATTAAACCTGATCCATTTTTATTTGCTAATACGAAGATACAAATTAGAAATGCAGTTAATTCAAATATACAAAATACTATTTTACAAAATTTCACTGAATCAATTCTAGATGACTATGATATTTTTGTAAATCAAGAAGCAATCAATTTGCTAACGCCACAATAAGTGTGATGGAACTATACCCAGAGTATAATACCTTTAAGGAAAAATATTTAACCAATACAGCTCAAGTTGTATGGACAACAATTTCTGGTGACCTTGAAACTCCTGTTTCTGCTACAATTAAATTATCTGAAAATAATGAATATGTTTCACTTCTTGAGTCTGTAGAAGGAGGGGAAACAAGGGCACGATATTCTTTTGTATCAATGTCTCCTGATTTAATATGGAGATATAATGGTAAAAATTCTGAAATAAATCATAACCCAATTGATAATGAAGAAAAATATAAACCCTTGGACGGCCATCCTCTTGAAACTCTTCGTACTATAATCAAAGACAGTAGATTTGAGCTACCAAAAGAAATACCACCAATGTCGTCTGGATTAGTAGGATATTTAGGTTATGATACAATTCGTCTTATTGAAGACATCCCCGACTCAAATCAAGATACTATTGGAATCCCTGATGGAATATTCTTTAGACCAACTATTACAATAGTTTTTGACTCAGCATCTGATAAAATATTTATTGTTAGTACCATAAGGCCAAATGGAGATAATCCAAATTCTGCTTATAAGGAGGCTTCAGAATCACTTAAAAAAATTTTAGTAACACTTAATAAACCTTTAAAAAACCAAACCATCATTGAAAAACAGAATGTAAAAGATCTTCCAGAACCTAAATCTAATGTTGGACGTGAAGGTTATTACTCAATGGTTGAGAAGGCTAAGAAATACATTCTTGAAGGAGATGCTTTTCAAATAGTAGTATCACAAAGACTTAAGGTGCCTTTTACTCTACCTCCATTTTCCTTATATCGATCTCTTAGGCAAGTTAATCCCTCACCTTTCTTATTCTTTCTCAAGTTCCCTAATTTTTCAATTATCGGTTCAAGCCCTGAAATTCTTGTTCGTATAAGAGAAGGAAAAATTACAATAAGGCCAATTGCTGGAACTCGTCCCCGTGGTAAAAATAAACAAGAAGACGAATTTAATGCTCGAGAATTAATTAATGATAAAAAAGAAATTGCAGAACACCTTATGCTTTTAGACCTAGGGAGGCATGATGTAGGCCGCTTTGCTGAAATTGGTTCCGTTAAGGTAACTGAAAAAATGATAATTGAATATTATAGTCACGTTATGCATATCGTTTCAAATGTTGAAGGAAAATTAAGAACAGGAAGTGATCCACTTGATGCTTTAACTGCGGGTTTTCCAGCAGGAACTGTCTCAGGAGCACCAAAAGTCCGAGCCATGGAAATCATTGATGAATTAGAAAACGAAAAAAGAAGCTTCTATGCTGGAGCCATTGGCTATATTTCAGCAAACGGAGATATTGATACCTGTATAACGCTTAGAACAGCTCTAGTGAAAGACAATGAACTCATTGTACAAGCAGGAGGTGGTATAGTTGCTGACTCTGACCCTGAAATGGAATTTCAAGAAAGTAACAATAAGGCTGGAGCTATAATTGAAGCAGCTAGACAATCAATCAATTACCTTTACTAAATACTTTAATATTATTCTATAATTTCTAATAATTGATTTAGAATCACAAACACACCATCAACTCTATCATTTAAATCTGCCCACTGACGACTGACTACAATTTTGTGATCTGATCTTACTTTAATAGAATCAGAGCTTGTCGAAATAAAAGAAATAAGGCCTTCTGGGTTTGGAAAGGCATTTTTATATAAAGATAAAACAGTTCCTTTTGGCCCAGCCTCAATCTTTTCAATATTTGTCAATCTACAAAGAGATTTTATCTTAACAATATCAAGTAAATTTTTTACTTCGGTAGGTAATTTACCAAATCTATCAAGCATTTCTTCTGAAAAGTCATCGATCTCATCATCTCTAGAAAGCTCAGCCGCTCTCCTGTAAAGTGTTAAACGCGTACCAAGGTCTTTTACATAGGTTTCTGGAATTAAGACTGATGTTCCTAAATTAATTTGTGGAGAAAACTCATCTTCTTCTTTCTTCTTAGATGATTTATCAGTTCGTGCCGCCTCAACACCCTCTCTTAACATCTTTTGATAAAGTTCAACACCAACCTCTTTTATGTGACCTGATTGTTCTTCTCCTAACAAATTACCTGCCCCTCTTATATCTAAATCATGGCTTGCGAGGGAAAAACCTGCGCCAATATTATCAAGAGTTTGCATCACATTAAGTCTTTTTTGTGCTCCCGGTGTCAGCTTTTTATTTTGATTGATTGTAAGATATGCATAAGCCCTTACGTTTGATCGGCCAACACGCCCACGTAGTTGATAAAGCTGTGATAGTCCAAAATTATCAGCTCTGTGAATTATAATTGTATTCACTTTTGGAAGATCAAGACCGGACTCAATAATATTTGTGGCAAGTAGTATATCGTACTTTCCAGATGAAAAATCTGTCATCGCATTTTCTAAATCATTTGAACTCATTTGACCATGTGCAACAACTAATGAAACTTCAGGCATTATTTCTTCAATTTGTTTTGCTACAGCCTCCAAATCTGAGATTCTAGGACATACATAAAAACTTTGTCCGCCACGATACTTCTCACGCATAATTGCTTCCCTTATGACGACACGGTCAAAAGGTAAAACAAATGTTCTAACGGCGAGGCGATCAACTGGAGGAGTAGCAATAAGACTAAGCTCTCTCACGCCACTTAGTGCCATTTGTAATGTTCTAGGGATCGGAGTAGCAGTCATTGTAAGCACATGAACATCTGACTTTAATTCCTTCAAACGTTCCTTATGCGACACTCCAAAATGCTGCTCTTCATCAATAATAAGGAGTCCGAGGTTCGCAAATTCGATAGATTTCGATATGAGTGCATGGGTACCAATAATAATATTAACTTTTCCATCCTTAAGATTATTCTTAACTTCATTTATTTTCTTTTGGCTAACGAGTCTTGAGAGCTCTGCAACATTAACTGGAAAACCCTTACACCTTTGTGAGAAAACTAAATAGTGTTGTCGAGCTAATAATGTTGTAGGAACCACTATCGCCACTTGAACGCCGCTTAACGCTGCAACAAAGGCCGCCCTAAGAGCAACTTCGGTTTTTCCAAAACCAACATCACCACATATCAAACGGTCCATAGGACGCCCACTACCTATATCATCGATAACCTCATCTATAGCTTGCAGCTGATCTTCTGTTTCATTAAAAGTAAATTTCGAACAAAAATCATTATATAAGGGATAGTTTGGTATAAGCTTTTCTGCTTCCTTTATTTGTCGCTCGGCCGAGATTCGAATTAACTGTTCGGCCATATCTTTTATACGTTCCTTCAGTTTTGATTTGCGTGCTTGCCATGCTGCACCTCCAAGGTGGTCCAGCGCAACACCTTGGCTATCTGATCCAAAACGAGATAATACATCTATATTCTCAACTGGAACAAAAAGTCTATCTGCTCCGTTATAAAGAACCTTTAAACAATCATGTAAGGCATCACCAACATTAATAGCCTCTAATCCATTATACCTACCTATTCCATGTTCTATATGAACAACTAAGTCTCCATCATGAAGCTGGGAAACATCGGAAATAAAAGCATCACCTTTTCTCTTTTTATATGCACGGCGTCCCTGTCTTTCTCCAAAAATGTCTTCCTCGGTAATTACACATATCTTATCGTTTTCAAATCCCCTCTTAACAGGCAAAGTTATTAAAAATATTTTGTTATTAGTAGATTTTTCAACATCAAAATAATTCTTAGTATTTTTATTAATAGTAAGGTCATATTTTCTAGCTAAGTCTATAAACGTATTTAATGATGATTGAGTATTTAATGAGATTAAAACTTTAATATTTTCTTTAGAAAGTTTCTTTATGTATTGAAAAAGAGAATGGTACTTATCATCTTTATCATCAATATTAGATGATGAGAACATTAGTCCTGGTCTAAATATTTGTTTATTATCGATCTCATCATGTGAAATATACGGATTAAATTGGAAAGACTGTTTTTCAGATATTAATTTTAAAAAGTCACTTTTATCGAGAAAGAACATTGATGGAGGAATTGGATGATAAATATCTCCCATAAATTCCTTATTTTTCTTTCCACCACTTATAGGGTCAAGAATTCTTCGACTTTCAAAATATTCTGAAATAAGATTTAGTCGAGAGTCAATGGACTCCTCCAAATTCCAATCTAAAGATAATGACGCATTAGGAGTATAAGAAAAAATTGTATCAAGATTAGAATAGAATAATGGCAACCAATGTTCCATTCCAGGATAAGAACGTCCGTTTGAAATAAAGTCATAAAGTTCATCAGATTGAGAAACAGAACCAAATAGTTTTCTATATTCTATTCTAAAATTTTCAATTGCATTCTTAGAAAGAATAACTTCACTAACAGGTTTAATATTAATAGTCTTGGCTTTATTTCTAGTTCTTTGAGATACAGGATCAAAATATTTTATACTATCAATTTGATTGCCAAAAAAATCAATTCGGACAGGTTGATTATATCCAGGTAAGAAAATATCAAATAAACTTCCGCGAATTGCAAACTCACCTGTACTCATTACCTGTTCATTTCGAACAAAACCAAGATTAATAAGCTCAGAAGAAAAATTCTTCATCTCTAGCTCTTCGCCTACCGAAAGTGTTTTAAGCATACCCCTAAACATCTTCAGTGGTGGTGTTTTTTGAATTGCTGATGCAACAGTTGTAATAACAACCCAAGGCAAAGCTTCTTTATGATCACCTACAGCTGCAAGCCTTACAAAAGCATCCATCCTTTGCCCCACCAAATCAGAACGTGGTGATACACGATCATAAGGAACTGAGTCCCAAGCGGGGAATTTAATAATTGTAATATCTGGTGAAAAAAAATTTAAGGATTCAGACAAAACAGAAAGCCTCACATCGTCTGTTACGATATGAATATGTCCACCCTGGCTACTTCTTATAATCTTAGAGAGTATATAAGCATCTGCACCTTCTAGTGCACCGCTAAGTGATGTGCAGCCCAACTTAAAAGGTTTATCATCCATAAACTATTGTTCCAACAACTGCTTTTGGTATTGTCTTAACATACTTAATAGGGTCAATTTTCCATTAATATATTTTGGTTTATCTTTAGTTGGAATATCCATCAGATCCGGATCAGGTATATCTAACAGATTCTCAAGTTCAATCAATTGATTATCATCTAGATCATCAATAATTTTATGAACAAATCCACCAATAACAGAATCAGCTTCTTTTGTTCCCCTTCTCAAAGAGCGGTATTTAAGTTTTTTCTTTTTTGTGTCAATATTCACTATATTTTCCAAAATAGGTAAAGAATCATGATACGCAAAAATCCTCTTCTAAAAATCATCCTTATTTACTTTTTTGCCATTGTATCTACTTCTGCTCAGTCAGATGATCATAAACCATCTTCAAATCTAATTTTAATAAAGAATGTAAAAATCTGGAATGGTAATAGTGATGAATTAAGTAAGAATCAAGATATTCTAATAGAAAACCATCTTATTAAAAAAATTGACAGACCAATTGTAAATCCTGATGGGGCAAAAGTAATAAATGGAGGCGGATTAATTCTCATTCCTGGAATTATTGAAGCACACACACATATAGCAGTCCCAATACCTAAAAATAAAATAAATGAGACAGATCAAGCGTACATTACTGCATTATCTTTAAAAGTAGCAAAAGGTATTTTGATGCGTGGTTGGACAACAATTAGAGATATGGGAGGTCCCTCTCAAGGAATTGCTAAGGCTATAGATGATGGTCATGCTGTAGGGCCAAGAATCTATCCCTCTGCAAAATTCATATCACAAACAAGTGGCCATGGAGATTTCCGTGACTATAATGAAGATCATCCAAGTATGGGAGCAATATCAAATTATTATCAGAAACAAAGTTCTATTATAGCTGATGGACCTGCAGAAGTATTACGAGCAGTAAGAGAGTCACTTCGATTGGGTGCATCACAAATTAAAGTAATGGCCGGTGGTGGGATATCGTCAGATTACGATCCGATTGACTCTGTACAATATACACAAGAAGAAATGCGTGCAGCTGTAACTGCAGCTGAACAATGGAACACATATGTTGCAGTTCATGCTTATACAGATGATGCTGTTCGCAACGCCTTAGAAGCCGGCGTAAAAGTTATAGAGCACGGTCACCTAATAAACAAGGATACCCTAAGGCTAATTAAAAGGAAAAAAGCTTACCTATCAACTCAAACCTTTGGTAATGCGAGAAATTTTGCACGTAATACTAACTCAGAAACAGCAAGGAAAGCTCGCATAGTTTTAGCTGGGGTTAATGACCTCATGGTAAACGCAAAAAAAATTGGAGTACCTATTGCTTTTGGAACGGATGCGTTTGGATCGATTTCAGCCTTTGAAAATGCACCTAAGGAATTTGGCTACCGGTTAGATTGGTTTACTTCTCTAGAAATCTTAAAACAAGCTACAAGCACGAATGCAAAACTGTTAGAATTAACAGGCCCTAGGAATCCTTATAAAGATGGACCTCTAGGTGTTATAAAAGAAGGTGCATACGCAGATTTACTTATCCTTAAGAAAAACCCAATAGAAGATATAAGAGTACTTGAAGATTATAAG
>NZGX01000006.1 GCA_002691085.1 Rhodospirillaceae bacterium
ACGAAATCCAAACCATAGACTTTATACAAGGCTAGAATAGATTCACTATCACTGCCGGTAGAGAATTTAAATTTATTAAATTTTTTGCGAACCTCAAGATCATTGTATACTTCTCCATTAGCGATAAGAACATTTCCGAAATTATCCTTTATTGGTTGTGTTCCATTATGAAGGTCTATAATTGATAATCGAGTATGAACTAGCCCATATGACTTATAAAAATAATCACCATAACCGTCTGGACCTCTATTTAGTAAAGAATCTTGAATATCTCTCATAGTTTGCTTTGAAGGCAAATTTTCACTTTGAGCTGAGTAACCTGCAATTCCACACATTTCAATCTACAACAAATTACATATTCTAGGATTTAGTATAAGAAATAACTTTTGAAAAAAGATTCAGATATTGCGGAACCGTAATATTAGGAGAATATGTTTGAGAGAAGTTATTATACCCCTCCTCACCAATTTTTTTGGCAAAGACTTTGTCCTCCTTAACTTGCTTAATTGCTTGAGAAAACCTTGTAATATCATCAATAGGAACTAGAAGGCCATTTTCATTATGAGTAATTAATAAACCAGGACCAACGCTATCACATGCAATCACTGGTTTTCTCTGAGCCCAGCCTTCAAGCACTTGTACTCCAACATAATCTTTTTTAGATGGGCATACGACTATATCAGAAGCAGAAACAACTGAAGCTGCATCCTTACTCCATGTAATAAATCTGGTTCTTGGTTTTATCCCTTCTTCCCTAGCCATCACTTCAAGGTTCTTCATGTGATTGCCGTCTCCAAGAATCCAAAAATATACCCCCGATAACCTCGCAATAGCCCTCATCAAGTTTTCAATACCCTCATCTGAAGGTAAAGGGCCAATTAATATTGCAACAATTGATGTATTAGGCGTGAAGAATCTTTGTCTGTTCACTGGCTCTTGTTTGCTAGGAAGAATTATTGGAGGCATAACACTAATCCTACTTCGGGGCCACCCAGCTTGAACCGCAGGTTCTGTCCTTTGAGAGTTAAGAGAAAATAAATGTGCACAAGACTCATATTTATATAACGCAAAATCTTTGTTTACATATGCAATGTGATTTCTTTTAATTTCACAAAGAAAAAATGAGACATCTGAGGTCCAACTAACTATAATATCAGGATCAAAAGTCTCAATTGCCAAATATAATTTCTTTTTACTTGAAAAATCAAACCTTGGTTTTATAGGTAGCTCTAAAGGAGGCATTCCAAGGGAGCTTAATCTTTTTGCTCTATCTGGATTAGATTTTATTATTAATTTCTGGGTAACGTTAAAATCGTTTAATGCGCTGACAGTGTATTCAAATGCTCTTTCAACCTCTCCAAACGCACGTCCAGACATAACATGCAATATTCTCACTAAGGCCTCCATAGGTTTCAGAACAAAAAAGCTTCATAGAAAAGAACCTTATAAAAATTGTTAAACTATTCTTAAATAATATCAACTATTTTGGTACAATCTTATTAATTTTATCTAAAAAATAAGAATAAATGATAAGTTTAGAGCCAAATCTGAGATACTATTTCAGCCGTCTTTTCCCAAGAAAATGGGGGCTCTATATTTTCAAAATCAGACTTTAAGGAAAAATAAAAGTTATCATCAGATAATATCCTTAAACAAATATTAACTAGAGCTTCCTCATCGGGGATAATATAGCCAGTTTTACTATTCACAATTACATCTTCTACACCTCCAAGAGAGGTTGATATAGCTGGTAATTTAGCTGCTTGACTATCTCTGAGTGTCCAACAAGCCAAGTCAAGTTTATTTGATTGATAAAGATGAACTCTTGAACTGTGATATTCTTTTGCCATTTCTCTATCTCCCTTTGGAGAAATGATCTCAATATTACATTCCTTACAAGTCGCATAATAATCAATTAATTCTGATATGGATGAATGTTTTTTGCCTGAATTTATAGAACGAAAAAGAACACTAGAAAAAACTTTTAATCTTGCATCTGGGTTCTCAGGTTGAATATTATTTTTCCAAATTTTAAATAAACTAATTAGACCATATTTGGGATTTGTTGTTATTATTGCAACCGGGGGAGGCGCTTCAACTTTATCTTCAACGTCTTCATTTATTTCGCCTAAGGTATCTAAAGAATGATTCGGATCAGCTATCGGGTTTGCAGATTGATCAGAATTTATAAAAGACTTATTTACCCCCGGTGAAACTACAACGCAAGACAATCTTCCCTTATAGCTCTCAGCCTGTCTATCAGTGAGAAACATTAACCTAGGAGCAAAAGATGAGAGTATGCTAGCATTCTCAGAGGTTCCTAGATATTTAGGTTCATCCACTACCCATAAAACCCTTGAGTCAGCTCTAGGTACTAATTTAAATAGACTTGGATCCCTGAGTGCAATTACTAGATCAACATCTTGAGGAATATCTTGCCCTAATGGCCTCCACCTAGCTCCATCTGCCATCAGGGCATGTTTACAATTATTTAAAACTGTAACACGATTCCCAAACTTTGTAAGAGCACCTGCAAGGGAAGCAAAAGCCTTCTGTGCACCGCCCAAAGGCCTACTTAATGATGTGAATCCGTCATAAGAAACATTTGTATTATCAAGCATTACTATATTCATTATAGATTTATAACCTGTCTTATGAGTAATGTTAAGTCTGTGATATACTTTCCTTTATTCTAAATTAAAAATTAGCTAAATTAATATTAATCATACAAAAAAAGGTTAAAGAAATAGTGAATAAAATTTTTTACAGTACTGTTGTACATAGATCAATAATATCTTTAGAGGGTGATGATAAGATAAATTTTCTTCAATCTATAGTAACAAATGATATAAAAAAAGCCAAAAATCAATATGCGGTTTGGGCGGCACTTTTATCACCTCAAGGAAAATTTCTTCATGATTTTTTTATTTTTCTATTTAAAGATAAACTACTTTTAACATGCGAGAAGGAAAGAGAGGACGACCTTCTTTTAAGACTGGAGAAATTAAAACTAAGAGCGAAAGTCACTCTAAAAAAAGAAAATACACTTAAGCTCTTTGTGTTATGGAATCCGAATATACCAAGCGAAGAACAAGAAAAAATAGTAATTGAAAATATTAAAAATCATACTAACCTAATCTTCTTCCCTGACCCTCGACTAAAAAATTCTGGCATGTTCATTATTTCTGAACCTAATTCTTTTAAAACATCATTTGATAATAATATTATCACTTCAAAGTCATATTTAGATTATGATGAATTCAGAATTAAATTAGGCATTCCAGACGGAAGTAAAGATATGCCCGTTGAAAAATCCTATATCCTTGAGAATGGTTTTAAGGAACTAAATGGAATTGACTTTAACAAAGGGTGCTATATTGGTCAGGAAGTAACAGCCCGAATGCATTACAGAGGTCTAATCAAAAAGAGACTGGTTCCAACATATATTAATGGCTCCCCACCTCCAGCTGGATCATTATTAACCATTAATGATAAAAAAATTGGAGTAATGATGTCCTCAGTTGAAAAAAATGGATTAGCATTAGTAAATTTACAGGAATGGTCGAAATTAGAATATTTAGACTTGAAGTTTGAGAAAACTGGAATTAAGCCATTAATTCAAGAATGGATCAATAAAGAAAAAATTAGCTAAATTTTTAATTATTTAATTTCCACGTATTAAGATACTTGACTCCTTATATATCAATTTATTTCAAAATAAGCTTTTAACCTTCGCAAATACTTCAGAAGGGATTTTTCCAAAAAATAAGATTTAAAATAATAAATTATTTTTTAGTTAGAAAATTCTTTTAAAGCTGCTTGAGCAGCAGATAACCTTGCAACAGGTACACGGTATGGAGAACAAGATACATAATCGAGACCAATCTTTTGACAAAACTCGATTGAGCGTGGATCACCACCATGCTCTCCACAAATACCTAACTTGATAGATGGACGTATAAGCTTACCTTTTTGAGAAGCAATTTTAATTAGTTCTCCAACACCTTTTTTATCGATTGAAGAAAAGGGATCATTTTCATAAATTTCTTTTTTAAGATAAACTTCCAGTATAGGAGCACAATCATCACGAGATATACCAAATGTAGTTTGTGTAAGATCATTTGTACCAAAGCTGAAGAATTCTGCAGTCTCTGCAAGTTCTTCTGCACATAATGCCGCTCTTGGTAACTCAATCATTGTTCCAATTTTATAATCAAATCTTAACTCTTCCTTATCAAAAATTTCATTCGCTATAGTGTCAATAATATCTCTAATAAAATCAAATTCTTTTCTTTCTGTTATTAAAGGGACCATTATCTCAGGAAGTACTGTCTTCCCATCTTTTACAATTTGTATTGCTGCCTGAAAAATTGCGCTAACCTGCATTTTGTATATCTCTGGATAAGTAACACCCAACCTACAACCTCTATGACCAAGCATAGGATTAATCTCAGTAAGTTTATTTAAGGCATTATTAACAGTTTCTAAAGAAACACCAGTAGATTCTGCTACCTCTATTTTCTCTTTTTCACTGTGAGGAAGAAACTCATGAAGTGGAGGATCAAGAAGTCTGATAGTTACAGGTAGTCCATCCATTATTTTAAATAACTTTAGAAAATCATCTTTTTGATAAGGTAACAGCTTACTCAATGCATTTATACGTCCACCCTCATCAGTTGCCAAAATCATTTGTCTTATATTTATGATTCTACCCTGATCAAAAAACATATGTTCAGTTCTACATAGACCAATTCCCTCAGCTCCGAATTTTCGTGCAACCCTCGCTTCCTCCTCAGTTTCAGCATTAGTTCTTATTTTCATTTCTCTTATTTCATCAACCCATTTCATCAGGATTCCAAATGCACCCGTTAACTGTGGCTCAATTGTTCCAACTCTCCCGTTAAAGATACTTCCTGAAGTTCCATCAATTGTAATGATATCACCCTCATAAATCATCACTTCCTTTATACTTAAATAATTTTCTGTCTCAAAAACTTGAACCTCTCCAGCTCCTGACACACATGGAGTACCCATACCACGAGCTACCACTGCAGCATGACTTGTCATTCCTCCTCTCGTAGTTAATATCCCTTTTGCTACGTGCATACCTGCTATATCCTCGGGGCTTGTCTCCCTTCTCACAAGAATTACTTCTTCTCCTTTCCTGACCCAATCTTCTGCTTCTTTAGAATTGAAAACTACTTTCCCACTCGCTGCTCCTGGCGATGCTGGCAAACCTCGAGTAAGTAGTGGAGAGTTATCTTCTGGATCTAGCATGGGATGTAAAAGTTGATCTAGCTGTTCAGGATTAACCCGTTCAACAGCTTCATCTCTGGATATCAATTTTTCGTTTGCCATATCAACAGCAATTTGGATTGATGCTTTGGCAGTCCTTTTACCACTTCTTGTTTGCAACATCCAAAGTTTACCTTTTTGGATTGTAAACTCCATGTCTTGCATATCTTTGTAATGTCCCTCAAGAATCTTTCTAATTTCGAGAATTTCTGAGTAAACCTTTGGCATAGATTCTTCCATTGAAGGAAGTTCTGAATTCTGAGCGATCTTTCCATGTATACTTAATTGTTGAGGTGTCCTAATCCCAGCGACAACATCTTCACCTTGAGCATTTATAAGATATTCACCATAAATTTGATTTTCACCGTTAGAAGGATCACGTGAAAAACATACGCCGGTAGCACAATCATCTCCCATATTCCCAAATACCATTGCTTGAATATTAACTGCAGTCCCCCATGCATCTGGTATATTGTGAAGTGATCTGTAGGTTATAGCGCGCTTATTCATCCAACTCTTAAAAACTGCAGATATTGCTCCCCATAATTGTTGTTGGACATCCTGAGGAAATCCTTTACCCGTTTCTTTTTCTATAAGAAGTTTATATTCTTCAACTAAAGAAACCAAATTATCTTCCGATAAATCTGCATCTTCATTAATACCATTGTCAAACTTTAGAGTATCTAGAATCTCCTCAAATTTATAAGAATCAACTTCTAAGACTACATCTGAATACATCTGTAGAAAGCGCCTATAACTATCAAAAGCAAATCTTTTATCTCCTGAGTTTTTTGCCAAACCAATAACAGTTTCATCATTTAAACCTAAATTAAGAACTGTATCCATCATTCCTGGCATAGAAGCTCTCGCACCTGACCTTACAGATAAAAGCATTGGGTTTGTTTTATCTCCAAACTTTCTATTTATGATTGCTTCTATTTTAGAAATTCCATTTGAAACTGCCTGTTCTAAATTTACAGGAAAACTTCCTTTATTTGAGTAAAAATAATGGCAGGTATTAGAGGTTATTGTAAAACCAGGCGGAACAGGTATGCCAATTCTAGTCATCTCAGCGAGATTCGCACCCTTACCACCAAGTAAATCTCCATCTAATGCTGTTCCATCAGCATCTCCAGCTCCAAAGAAATAAACCCACTTATTTTTCACTGGGTCATTTTGTGGTGATTGACTATTTGGCTCTGGATATAAATCTGGCCTAAGCTGATAACGAGTTATATTTCCCTTAGTTGCTTCCTCCACAGCTATCACCCTTTCAGCAGGAACCCTATCCCATTGACTAATAGCCTGTGAAGTGACAGAAATTGCTTTAGCAAGCGCAACCGTACCCCCTATAAACTCAATTGCTTTCTCTAATGCATTATCACGCATTTTATACCCCATAAGAACTTACATGTAAGTAAATTGATTTAAGATTTACTTACATCAAAAAATAAGGAAGCATTACTTACATTGAAAGTATTTTTTTATGATAAAATTACTAATCATGAGATTTATAAAATAAAATCAATATGTTAGTAGAATATAAAACTTCTAATATTAATAACTATTTTCTGAGATACGATTACTAACCTTCAATTTTTGAAAAATCAGCCACCTTACCAATTATTTTTCCGACTCGGGCTAGTAAGCATAAGTTTGAGATTCTAATTTTTTCATCACTATCATTAACTACAACATTATCTAGGAAATTATTCACTGGTACCTTTAATACCTCAAGACACTGAAGAGCTTTTTCAAAATTATGTGATTTAAGAACAGTGTTTAATTGTGGTTCTAAGCTTTCTAAAACTGAGTAAAGAGAAGTTGCTTGGTTATTATTATAGGTCTCCATATTAGCATGAGAAAAATAATCAACTTTATCCTTTTTACTCTCTATCCTTACAATATTTACGGCTCTTCGATAAAAGCTTAATAAATTAGCACCATCATTTGACTCTAAAAAACTTTTAAGAGCAAAAACCCGACTATAGGTCTCAAAAATATCATCACATGATAAAAAGGCTGCATTTATTGTACCGGCAGTAACACCCTTATCTTTTAAAAAGACCCTTAACCTCTCCTCAAAAAAAGCTAAAGTTAGTTTAATTAATTCTTTTTCTTCTAAAGCTAAGTTATCTTTATATGTTTTGCGGGACTCTTTAATTAGATCGTCTAATTTTATACTAATTTTATTTTCAATTATAATCCTAATAATACCCAAGCTACTTCTTCTTAAGGCAAAAGGATCTTTAGATCCGGATGGAAATTGAGAAATACCAAAGAAGCCTACAATGGTATCAATTTTGTCAGCAATTGCTAAACAAATACTTATTGGTTTAGACGGAGAAAAATCTGAAGGACCTAAAGGAGAATAATGATCCTTTATTGCATTACAAACATTCTCGTTTTCACCATCATTCTTTGCATAATAATATCCCATTATACCTTGCAAATCAGGAAATTCTCCAACAACACCAGAAAGTAAATCAGACTTAGATAAGTACGCTGCTCTTTTAGCATCATCAGGGTTTGAGTTAGTTACAAAATTTGAAATAACATAGGAAAGGGTTTCAATTCGTTTTACTTTATCAAAAAGACTCCCAAGTTTTGAGTGAAAAATTCTATTTTTTAGAGCTTTAACTCTTGAATCAAGAGTTATTTTCTTGTCTTGTTGCCAAAAGAACTTAGCATCTGACAAACGTGCTCTCAAAACACGGTTGTTTCCTTTTATAACTTCTATTCCAGAGTCCTTAGTCTCTAAATTCGAGACAATAATATAATTTGTAGATAAAGACCTATCCTTATTATACAAGGATACATACCTTTGATGCTTTCTCATTGCTGAAGATAATATTTCTTTTGGTACATCCATAAAACTTTCATCAATCTCGCCTAAATAAACAATAGGCCACTCCACCAAACCAACTAATTCATTCATTAACTTTTGATCATTATCAACTTCTAAATTTTTATTTTTTAAAATTTTATCTATCTGTTTAGAAATTATTTCATACCTTTGTTGATCATCAATAATAACTTTAGACTCATATAATTTCTTTGTATATTCGCTAAAGTTCTTGACTGTTATTTCAGAAGAAGAAAAGAATCTATGCCCATATGTTTTATTTGATGAAACAAAACCAGAAAAATTTATAGGTATAACTTTATTGTTATAAATTGCTAAAATATTTGACAGGGGCCTAACCCATCTTAGGTTTCCCTCACCCCATTTCATAGATTTGGGCCATGGAAAACTTTTTAATACATATATAATTGTATCTTCTATAATTTTTTTTGTAGGCAGTCCCTCAATTTTACGAACTAAGAAATAGAATTTTCCTTTATCTAGCTCTCTTATTTCTAATTTACTAATGTCCCTAACTTTGTTGGTCTTGAGAAAACCATCAATTGCTTTTTGAGGAGAGTCAACTCTAGGGCCTTTTTTTTCTTCTATACTAGTTTTTTGAAATTCCGGTAAGTCTTCAGCAATTAATGTTAATCTCCTTGGCCCAACCATTGACTCAAGAGTATATCCTTCAAGATTTGCACTCTTAAAAGCCTTCTCAAAAATATTAGTTATGTCTTTCTTAGCCTTTATTTGCATAACTGCAGGTATTTCTTCAGAAAGGAATTCAATTAAGAGTTCAGGCATTTTTGAGGCTCTTCTCATCTAAATTCTCGCTCTCAACCCATTGTAAACAACAAGACTTTGCAAGGTTTCTAATCCTTGAAATATAGGCAGCCCTCTCTGTAACACTTATAACTCCTCTTGCATCAAGAAGGTTAAATAGGTGACTTGCCTTAATGCAATGGTCATATGCTGGTAATGTAATTTTTCTGGAAAGGAGGTGTAAACATTCGTTTTCATAATTCGTAAAATGATTAAGTAATAATTCAGTGTTTGCATATTCAAAATTAAATGCTGAATTTTCTTTTTCAGACCTTAGGAAAACTTCTCCATATCTCACACCCTCTTTATTAAATTTAAGGTCATAAACATTTTCTACCCCCTGAATATACATGGCTAATCTCTCCAAGCCATATGTCAATTCAACTGAAACAGGGCTACAATCTATCCCACCTATTTGTTGAAAATAAGTAAACTGAGTAACTTCCATTCCATTACACCAGACCTCCCATCCTAGACCCCAAGCACCTAAGGTAGGACTCTCCCAGTCATCTTCAACAAATCTTATATCATTTAAATGTTTATCTATACCTATCTCGTAGAGACTTTCTAAATATAAATCCTGAGAGTCATTTGGGGATGGCTTTAAGAGTACTTGAAACTGATAATAATGCTGAAGTCTATTTGGGTTTTCTCCGTACCTACCATCAGTAGGTCTTCTACATGGTTGAACGTAAGCAACTTTCCAAGGTTTCTTTCCTAATGCCTTTAAAGTTGTGGCAGGATGAAAAGTACCAGCACCCATCTCGATATCATATGGTTGGAGAATCACACACCCTTGCCTGGACCAAAAGTGTTGTAATTTAAAAATTAAATCCTGAAAATATAGGTCAGACATATATAATTACCACTATATAGATAAAAAAATTAAATTTTAATTAAGGTTTAGTACTTGCATAACCTACTTTAATAAATGAAAAAATAAGAGTCCAAAAAAAACTTTAACAGTTAGAATCATAATAATCCTTAATTTTCCTACTAAAATGAGGAAGTTCTACATTCATGGTTTGAAAGTGTTCTATAATACTCTCCGCAATCAGGACATTTAAATAGATCACATTCATTAACTGATTCCTCTGAAGAGCTTGAAATATCTTTCTTTATATAAGTAAATTTCCTTAAAGCATAAAAAATAAATATAGCCAAAAAAATGATTAATATAAGCTCAGATAAACTTAAGCTAAACATTGGATGTACCTAGAAATTGTATCTGGACCACATCAATCTCTCTTCAATAGAGGATAAAAATTCATTAATAATTCTTGCTTCTTTTGATGGCACAGTATTAGTTCCTGATAATGTCTTCTGTATCCAACCGGATTTCAAAGGTATTTCAATAAATTTTGTCTTTAATCCATATTTCTCCTGCATCACTGAACGCATCTCACCAATCTCATCCACAAGACCAACTTCCTTAGCCTGATTCCCAGTCCAGATGTCACCATTAAATAGATTCTCATCCGTATCGTTAAGCTTGTCTTTTCTTCTCTCTTTTACAAATTCTCTAAAAGACTGATGAATATCTTCTTGCAATGTTAGCAATCGCTCTACATGTTCAGGGTCCTCTGGTCTAAAAGGATCTAGCATACTCTTGTTTCTGCCTTGTGCATAAATTCTTCTTTCAACACCAATTTTATCAATAAGCTGATTGAAGCCAAATGATGCAGAAATAACACCTATTGATCCAACTATTGACATCGAGCTAACATAAATCTCATCTGCTGAGCATGCTAACCAATATCCTCCAGACGCTGCAAGGTCCTCTACAAATGAAAAGACAGGAATGCCCTTTTCTTCTGATAGTTGCTGGATACGCCTTGAAATCATTTCAGATTGAACAGGTGATCCCCCTGGAGAGTTTATCTTTAGAACAACTGCATCTACACCTCTTTTGTTAAAAGCCCTCTTGAGAGATGACTCTAAATCATTCAAGTTTATACCTTTTCTTCCGAAACCTACTGAGCCAATTACCCCATTAAGATTAATAACAGAAACAATGGGGTCACCTTTTCTAACAATTGGACTAAATATCCAACTTGCGAAATCATTTATTTTTTCAATTAGAGACATTATTCATCACTTTTATATTTGTTATCATATTTTATATTTGATTTAATATAAGATATATATTTCTTTAAGTCTTAACTAATTAATTTATAATCATTAAATCTAACGGAAATTAATAGATTATTACCTCTCAATTGTATATCAAAAGTATTTTTTTTTTATAATGTTATTTAATTAATCTTAATTATATGGTGGAAAATTAACTGTGGAAAAAGCGGTAAATCAATTTATTAACGGCCAATCTGGAAAAATATCAGTAAGGTCCAAGGGAATAGAAAACTCCAAAAGCAATGATATTATCGTCATGGTTCAAGGAGCAAACATCTCAGGTCAACTTGGCTTTGATTTTTCTTTTCCAAAAGGGAAAGACTATTCATTTATGGATGCGATGGTCTCAGAAGGTATTGGTGCTATTACTTTTTCTATAAGAGGTTATGCTGAATCAGAATTGTCGGGAAGTCCGCTTGAGGTTCAAACAGATCAAGCCATAGAAGATCTGGTGTCTGTAGTTGAATGGCTTAGAACAAAAGAAAATTATAGAATCAATCTTTTGGGATGGTCCTGGGGGGGGAGAATTGTTGGCAGATATGCCGAAAAAAATTCCGATAAAATACATAAATTAATATTATTGGATCCAGCACTAGGAGGGGGGCAACTTATCCTCCCTGCACCAAAAGAAGAATGGTGGAACAATACTTACAATTACTATTTTAATCGCCTAGAAGATGAATTTACAGAATTAGATGCAAGAAAGGCTTTAGCAAAACAAGCTGAGACAAATGAGCCGAAATCGCCCAATGGGATTAGACAAGAAAATGCTTTAGGAAGTATTCCTGTAGAACCAAAAAGAATAAAGAATTCAACACTTATGTTATATGGTTCTAGCGCAGGTGCTCAAGATTATATGAAAGGGAGCTCACCTAGGACTGAATTCTTTGAAAAACTTGATGTTAATAGTAAATCATTATCGGTTATTTCTGGAGGTGGAGATTATGCGCATCTTCAAGATCCGAGACAAGAAATCCATAAAATAGTTGCTGATTTTACAACACAAACTTAAATTATTTCTTCTTAAAATATATTAGAAACCTGTCGTATAAAGGTTTGGAGAGACTTAATAGGTTAAGGTCGGGGGACCATGCCAGTAATTGCAAGTAATTTAAGTTCATTGTATGGGCTCATGTATCTCAAGCGAGGTGAAAATCTGCTAGAGAAAGCAAGTCAAAGACTATCTTCAGGAAAAAAACTAAATAGCGCTGCGGACGATGCCGCTGGTCTCGCTATTGCCACACGCATGACTTCGCAAATTAGAGGCCTGAATATGGCCATTAAAAATAGCAGTGATGGACTTTCTATGACTTCTACTACTGAAAGTGCTTTAGTTGAAATCAGTAACATGCTTCAGCGTATGCGTGAACTTGCTGTTCAATCTGGTAACGATATCAACTCTGGTAAGGACCGTACCTATCTTCAGGAAAAAAACTAAATAGCGCTGCGGACGATGCCGCTGGTCTCGCTATTGCCACACGCATGAC
>NZGX01000007.1 GCA_002691085.1 Rhodospirillaceae bacterium
AAAAAGAATCTGGTGACTCGTGATTTTTTGACCTACAAGTTAGTACGCCTCTATCCCCGATTTTAAGTATAAGTAGTTTGCAATCTGCCTGGTCATATAAGGATGATGCCAATGGCCTAAGTCCAGAGTCTTGATCCCCTAGTGCGAATCTTGCTTCTCTCTCGTTGGGAGTAACTAGGTCAAATTGCTTAAACTCAGTTATATTTCCCCATCGACTGGCAACTTGACTATCAGCAACCTTATATATTTTATCGGGAATTGCATTTACTAAATGTTTAATTGTTCTTCTATTGAATATACCATGTCTAAAGTCAGAGAAGACTATACAGTCAGATTGTTGTTTTTTTATTGAAACTTCAAGTTTTTTTCGTATTTCATCAGATATACTTTGGTTTTCAAGTGTATCAATTTTTAATAGACGATAACCTTGTGTAACAATTGCATTTTTATTTGTAGTTGGTCTCGTGCCATCAACAATTGCATTTACTTTAATTCCATTATCTTTAAGTTCCTTTAGTACAAAGTTTTTATAATCATCATCTCCAAGTACCGTTGAAAATACTACATCAGACCCTGCATCTTTTAGGTGCCGAGCAACAATCGCAGCACCTCCTATAAAATCTTTTTTTTCTTCAAATCTTACACTCATAGTAGGTGTTTTTGTTTGTCCACCAATCATGCTACAATGAGTTAAGGTATCGATAATGGTATCGCCAATTACATGTACTTTTTTCCCTTTAAATTTTGCTAGGGTTTTTCTTAAGTCATTAAAGCTAATATTATATTTATCCATTAATGCTAGAAGTTTTTCTGTTCTGAGATTTGGAGGTTCCATCTCAATTAGTCTGGAGGATGAGTATATAATATCACCAGGAGTGAATATCATTTGCCCCCCAAATGAGGATAATGTTTCTATTTCTTTTTGAGTCTTAGGCTGAACCTTTGATGAGTATTCATATCCTTTAGCAAAAAAATCTGGCTTTAGTTCATTAATAGTATCAAGAGGTTCTGAATTAGGGTCGATTAGCACATAATCAATCATTTCAAATGCTGCAAGGTTTGTTGACCTAAGATCTTCTGGGACATGAGGTCTTAATTCTCCTTTTGCAATATGGATATCAGCAGTGATGCTGGCAACCAAAATATCTGCTCTGGATTTAGCATGCATAAGATGACGAAGGTGACCTGGATGAACCACATCAAATACCCCATGGCACATGATAACTTTTTTATCTCGCGGAAAGGGGCCAATTATTTGAGAGAGCTCAGCTAGTGTTTTAACCTTATGGCCATATCTATCTTTTAATGAAGTCATTAACTAAACCTTTCTATTTACTCATCAAGATATTTAAACCAATTCTTTGTAGCTATTGCAATAGTATCTGGTGTCCAAAGAGGTGCATTTTTCCAGTAATCTATATTAAGAAGCAAAGTTTTAACTCCATCTTCAAAAGAAACCTTATCTTTCCAATTCAATTCACTTCTTATCTTTGCTGTATCTGCATAAGTGCATTCAGGTTCTCCAGGCCTTTTTGGAATATATGTGACATCTGAATTTAGTAGTTCAACAATCTTATTAACTGATTGGGGATTGCTTGCTCCTAAATTCCATACTTGACCATTCATTTTAGTTTCTAATGCAGCAAGGAAAGCTGTTGCTACATCAGTTACGTATAGAAAATCTCTTGTTTGAGTACCATCCCCGACAACTGTTAAAGGTCTATTCTCTATCTTTTGTTTGAGAAAAACTCCAAAAACTGCTCCATAAGCACCTGAAGTTCTTGATCTCGTTCCGTAAGCATTAAAAATCCGTATTGAGTTGACAGGCAAACCATACACTTTATTCCAATGGAAAGCTGCTTGTTCTCCGAAGTATTTTGATAGAGCATAAGGATATTCAGGTTGAATTTTATGATTTTCATCTGTAGGAACTTCGGCAATGCCATAACATGATGAGGAAGCTGCATAAACAAACTTCTCTATTCCCGCATACCTCGAACATTCGAGAACTTTTATTGTACCATTTAGATTTACATCAATATAATCTAATGGTTTTTCAATAGATGGAACTATATCCCCAATGCCTGCAAAGTGGCAAACATAGTTTGCTTTTTTAAAGATTGGATTGTTATAGTTAAGTTCTCTAATATCCATATTAGTAAATTTAAAATTTGGATTATTAAAATGATGAAGAATATTATCTTCTCTTCCACCTTGCAGATTATCTATTACATGAACTTCATGACCTTTATCAATTAACAAATCGACCATATGAGATCCAATAAAACCTGCTCCACCCGTTACAATTATTATTTTTCTATCTCTCATTTGATATTTAACTTTTTCATTGTGCGGATATTATAAAAAATATCTTTTTCCATACTATTTGAAATTCTACCCTCTCTATAAGCTATACAAAGAGATCTTATAGCGTCTTCTATTGATGATTGAGGTTTAAACCCAAGACTATTATAAATTTTATCAGAATTAATATGATAAGATCTAATATCATCTGTAGGGGAGGTTTCAATTGATATTTTTCCTCTATCAGGGAATTCTTCTTGAACAATTTTTCTGACTAAGAGGGCTATATCAGAAATTGACATATTTTGATTGCCTACATTAAATACTTCTTTCTGAATTTTTTCTTTTTCGCAACAAAGTAATAACTCAACAACATCACAGTAATCTTTAATATGTAAATTAGGCCTAAGCTGATCACCTCCAAAAACAGTAATCTTATTATTAACAAGAGCGTGATTAGTAAGTATATTTACTGATAGGTCTAATCTTAATCTGGGCCCATAACCGCAAACAGTCGCAGGTCTAAAGATTACGCCTGTAAATGTATTATCACAATACTTTTGAAGAATTGGTTCACACATACCCTTATACTTGTTATAGAGTGTAAGCGGGACTAGTGGATGGTCTTCTTTAACATCTTTTTGATCTGAGACGCCATAAACAGAACTTGATGAGGCATAAATAAATCTTTTTATTCCATTATCTTTAGCAGCTTTAACCATCGGTTCAAAAGCATGTAAATTAATGGAGGTAGATAAGTTCTCATCTAATTCAAAGCTTGCGTCATTTGATATACAGGCTAAGCTTATAAAAGCATCATGCCCTTGACAACTGTCTTTTAGCTTTTGGCTGTTTCTTATATCTCCCTTAATAATATTTAAATTGGTATTATTTCTTGGAAGAAAATCATCTCCAAAAAAGAGAGTGTCATAAACTGTAACTCTGTATCCACTCTCAAGGAGTTGAGGGACCAATAAAGAGCCACAATAGCCAGCACCTCCGGTTATGAATATATTTTTAAATTTCGTATTCATTATAACCAACCTATACTAATTAAATAATTTTATATCCTGCTGAAATAGCATCGTCTCTAAACATTTTTACAGTTTCTAGAGAGTACTCATCAAGGTCCTTATTTACTATTGAGAGCTTTTTTAGGATACCTTCGGTGATTGTAATAATATGACAGCCCATATTATCAGCTTGAAATACATTTAGAAGTTCTCTAGGGCTTGCCCAAAGTAATTCTGCCTTTTCTAAATGCTTTATCTCTTCTAAACATTCCATCATATGTGGAACTGGGTCACGGCCTGTATCTGCAACACGACCAGCAAAAACAGAGATTATAGCAGGAACGTCTTTATTTAAGCTTTTTGCAATTTTGATAACCTGGCCAACAGTCATTATAGCTGTAACGTTTATCGAAACACCTTCATCGCTTAATGTTTTTATTACTTTTTCAGTTGACTCATTCTTTGTTGTGGAAATAGGAATTTTGACATTGACATTTTCTCCCCATGTGGCAATTTTTCTTCCTTGAATTATCATTTCCTCTAGATCGTCTGCAAAAACTTCCAGTGAGACTGGTCTGTCTGGGATAGTCTTTAGAACTTGCCGTCCAAATTCTTCATAATCATTAATACCAGCTTGTCTCATCAAAGTCGGATTAGTTGTAAAACCCTTAATTAATGGGTTTTTATATAGTTTTGTGATACTCTCAATATCAGCGCCGTCAGCAAAAATTTTTACTTGCAGAGATGAACTATCAATCATTAAAATTTATCCTTATAATCATTTCTAAAGTTTCTTAATTAAATCTACTGCTTGGGGTAGTGACCTTACTATCATACTTGTACCAATTTTTTTACCCTTTGTTTCAGAATAGTCATAGTCGATAAAGATACATTTACATCCAGCGCTATTACCCGCTTCAATATCTGAAATCCTATCTCCAATCATGTAGCTATTATTTAGATCAATTAAGTGTTCACTTGAAGCTTCTAACAACATACCTGGTTTGGGTTTTCTACAACTGCAATTATTCTCGGATATATGTGGACAAAATTTTATATCATCAATGGCTAGTTCTGACATTAAAATTTCATGCATCTTATTCAAAGTATTAGCATTTATTAATCCTTTAGATATATCAGGTTGGTTAGTCACTACAACAACTAAAAAATCAAGATCTTTAAGGCTTTGGATTGCTTCTTTAACCCCAGGCAAAATCTCAAAGTCATCAATATTATTAACTGCAAAAGGTTTATTATTTTTTATGTGTGCTTTAACAATTACACCATCTCTATCAAGAAAAACTGATGGCGTTCCAGCCTTCTTTACCACTTAGTTTCCTTAGTTTGTAGCTTTGGATTTGAAACAAGAGAGTGCCATATAACTGCCTGAAAAGCTTCGCTATGAGGTGTAATAAGGTTTGAGTCTAAAATTGGAACTATAACAATGTTTGTTGCTTTTTTAGCTGCATACCCATCAGGCTTTCCAACAATACCAAGAATCTTAGATTTTTTAGATATTGCCAGGTCAATAGCATTTACTAGATTCACACTCACTTTTTTTTCTGAATTTCCACCTCCAACAGATAAAATAAATAGGGCGTCATTCTCTGATAATTTACTTGTTAAAAGCCATCCTTTGAATACTGTTTCCCAACCTTCATCATTTGTTCTTGCAGTTAGTTCAGATACATTATCAGTTGGTGCATATGCCTCAATATCACATAGTTTTCTAAAATCATTTACAGCATGTGATGCATTACCTGCACTTCCCCCAACCCCTAAAACAAATAATCTGCCTTGCTTTTCTCTCAAATCCTTGAGTGCCGAGGCAATATTCTCAATTGCTTCATAATCTATCTGTTTTGCTATTTGGGATACTTGATTGAAATAGTATTCTGTATGGCTCATATCTTTTATTTCTTTATAATGCGTACTAAAAATATTAAGCAGATATTAAGCATAGGTGATAAAATTAAGCTACTAATAAATTATTAATTATTTGTATTCCTGAAATAAGTTTTTAAAGCATAATAACTAGATTATTAATTAACAAAGTAGTAAATAAACTCATCTTTGTGTTATTATATTAATGATTTACGATTTATGACTAATTTTTAACCCTTAATAGGCTAGACAAACCGTCTTATAGGGGCCAGAAGATTAGTTTGAACTTTCTAATAAATTCGAGGAATAACAAAAATGTCTAATAAAACGTATGCTGTTATTGGAGGCGGCGGTTCTTTTGGGATCCATGCTGCATTATATTTGTTGAATAATGCAAACCCAAAAAAAGTACTTGGAATTGGAAGAAATCCATTAAGGCCAGAGCCTTTTTCACTAAATATAGATCAAATTGAGAATTATGAGTACCATGCAAGACATATTACTTACGAAATGGATTTATTACTTGAGTTATTAGACAAAGAAAAACCAGAAATTATAATTAATTTTGCTGCACAAGGAGAAGGAGCTGTTTCTTGGGAGCATTCATGGAGATTTTTTGAAACCAATTCAATGGCTTTAGCAAAGTTTACTGAGGAATTAAGTAAACGAAATTGGCTTGAAAGATTTATTCAAATAGGTACCTCTGAAATGTATGGTTCAGTTAATCATGCTGCTAATGAAGAGGAACCAATAAAACCATCTAGCCCATACGCAGCATCTAAAGTAGCTTATGATATGTACCTAATGAGTGTGCACAAGTTTTTAAATTTCCCAATGAATATAATCCGGCCTTGTAATTGTTATTGTCCTGCTCAGTTGCTTCATAGAGTAATTCCAAAAACAATTTGGTGTGGTCTAACTGGAAATAAATTACCTCTCCATGGCGGTGGAAAGGCAGAAAAATCTTATATGCATGCGAGAGATTTGGGAAGGGCAATTCATTTAGTTTCAGAGAGTGCTCCCCTAGGTAAAGTTTATAATGCAGGACCAGAAAAACCTACCTCTATAAAAGAAGTTGTTGAGAGAGTGTCTGAAGCAATGAAAATTCCCTTTGAAGATATTTGTGAGATGAGTGAAGATAGGTTGGGACAAGACTCTAGATACTGGCTTGACTCTTCTTTAATAAGAAAAGATGTAGGTTGGGCTCCCATGATAGGGTGGGATGAAGGCCTGGAAGAAATGGTTGATTGGGGAAGGCAGTATGAAGATAAGATTAAAGATTGGCCTGTAGATTATATATTACGAGGATAATAAATAGGATAAATTAATGGTTGATCTTATAAATTTATTCGAGTCAATGCTTAGAATAAGAATGGTTGAAGAAACAATAGCTGAAAAATACTCTGAGCAGGAAATGAGATGTCCAACACACTTTTGTCTTGGTCAAGAAGCGATCCCTGTAGGAGTTTCTATTCATCTAAGAAAAGCTGACTACGTTTATAGTGGTCACAGAAGCCATGGTCATTATCTTGCTAAAGGTGGTAGCCTTAAGGCAATGATTTCTGAAATATATGGAAAACAAACAGGTTGTGCGTTAGGTAGAGGTGGGTCACAACATCTTAATGACCTTGATGCAGGATTTATTGCTTCTGCACCTATATTAGGTGGCACTATCCCTATTGCAGTTGGTTCAGTTTATTCCATTAATTCTAATGTTAATGATAGGGTATCAGTTGTTTATTTTGGTGATGGAGCAACTGAAGAAGGTGTCTTTCATGAAGCCTTAAACTTTGCATCTGTAAAGAAACTTCCTGTAATTTTTGTTTGTGAAAATAATCTTTATTCGGTGCATTCATCATTTGATGTTCGACAGCCTAAAGATAGAAATATCTCTGATATAGGGCCCGCACACAAGATTCCCAGTTTTAGAGGAAATGGAAATGATATTGAGGAGGTCATGGAAATTGCAGGAAATGCTATAAATACGGCACGCGATGGAGGGGGACCTTTTCTCTTGGAGTTTATGACTTATAGATGGTTAGAGCATTGCGGTCCAAATGAGGATTTACATTTATCATACAGAACTAAAGAAGAAATGGATGAGTGGCTTGCTAATTGCCCTATTAGACTATTTGAGAATAAGCTTCGGGAAAAAAATATTCTAAGTGATAAAATTCGAGTAGAGATTGAAGAAAAAATATCAGATGAAATAAATTCTGCTTTTGAGTATGCAAAAAACTCACCTTTTCCTGATCCACAAACTTTATTTAACTACACATACCCAAAAAATTAACTATGAGAAAAATAAAATATTTTGAAGCAATTCATGAAGCACATTACCAGAGCATGCAGGCTGATGATAATGTTATTATTTTAGGTCTTGGAGTGCCTGGGCCTACAGGAATATTTGGTACTACAAAAGGACTGGTTGATACTTTTGGAAAAGACCGCGTTCTTGATATGCCTTCTTCTGAACAAGGTATGACAGGTGTTGCCCTCGGAATGACAATTGCAGGATATAAGCCTGTAATGATACATATGAGAGTTGATTTTTCCACGCTGGCTATGGACCAAATGGTCAACCAAGTTGCTAAGTGGCATTTTATGTATGGTGGGAAAATGAATGCGCCAATCGTGTTTAGGATGATTATAGGAAGAGGTTGGGGGCAAGGCCCTCAACATTCACAAAGTCTTCAGGCTTGGTTTGCTCATATACCTGGTTTTAAAGTTATAATGCCAACAACGGCTTATGATGCAAAAGGAATGTTGATTTCTGCAATAAAGGATAATTCACCGGTCGTCATTTTTGAACATCGTTGGCTGTATAATGTAGATGGAATAGTTCCAAAAGATCCCTATGAAGTTAATCTTGATAAAGCAAAAGTTATGCTTGAGGGAAATGACATAACAATTGTTGCAACATCTTATATGGTCTTAGAAGCTTTGAAGGCTGCTGAATTACTATCTAAACACGGTATAAAGTCAGAAGTAATAGATATTCGATCAATAGTCCCATTAGATATTGATACTATTTATACTTCTGTAAAGAAAACTAGATCTTTAATAGTTGCAGATACAGGAACTGTTAACTTTGGTATTAGTGCAGAGATAATTTCAAGGCTTATTGAAATGGATCACTCATTATTAAACAATTTACCCAAAAGAATTGGATTACCATTTTGTCCATCACCAACATCACCTTCACTGGCAGAAAAGTTTTTCCCCAGATCAAAAGATATTATTCTAGCTGTATGTGATATTTTAGAATTAGATGAAAAAAATGTTTTGGTTAAAGAGAGTGATTCAAAGCACTGGCATGATGTTCCAGATTCCTCGTTTACTGGTCCATATTAAACTTATGCTTTAAGTGTTCCCATAATATTTTCAAAAGTATCATCTTTCCAAATCCACTTTTGATTTTCTTTGTAAAATGAGGGTGAAGTTCCTTTGGCAACACCTGCACTATACAAAAGAGCCTTTTCTGACGTAGAATTTTGACCATCAACAAGTATTTTAAACATCTTTACAGGAGAACTCGAATAATACGCAACTGTAGATGTTCCATTACTTACACATAAATTATCAATTGCATTCTCATAAAGTGCTAGACGAAGATCCAATTCAAAAGCAGCAAACTCAGCAAGTTTCCAATCATATTTTCTTGCTTCATTATTAGTAAGAACATCTTCAAAGTCCGGAATGACAAATACGTTAAATTTACTTTCCTTTAAAGCAGAATAAACTTTGTACCATTCTTCTAGTCTAGAATTTCTTGCTACCTGGAAGTGACTAGTTCTAAGTGAGATTGTAAAATAAGGTTTATCACCTGTAAAATCCTTAATAAGCTTTCGAGCATGATTTGAGGCAGTGAACGGCTGAACATTACAGCCAAGATTGTGGAATTTACTAACTCTATCCATTAAATAGGGTGTTACTGTTAGAGACTCTTCAGGTGTTCTAGGAGGGTATGTTGAAGGAAAGGTTGGGTAAGAAATAGTCTCTGGAGGGGTTTTATATAGAGTTATTTGAGAAATAGATGGTATCAAGTTTGGAATACGCATTAATATATGATTAACTCTCCATAACTTCTCATCACTCATAAATTTAACATCTCTAACAGAAATATCTCTAAAACTAGATGCAACAATATGTAAGTTAATTCTTGGCAATTTTATAGACTGCCTATAAGCTTCGGCACAAACAAGAAAGTTAGCGTAATCAAATGTAATTGGTGCAAATCTAGTATCATAATAAGCTTGAAGTGCCATCATAGAAAAAATTCCTAAACGATTAAGACATTTATAATAACATAATTACTAGATGTTATTATAAAATTTACATTAATTAAAATCTTTGAGGCGTATATATATAGTTTTTGAAATATAAATTAAATACCTGATATATGATTTTTTATTAATGATTGTTCATAATATCTTAAGTAATTATTATATCACAATCTAAAATATTTTCTTTAAGGTTTTCCATTCTATTTGTCTATTTTTGAGATGTATTCCAGAATTAATATTAATAAGATTTTTTGATCATTTACTTGGTAACTTATGTTTTTCATAAAAAACGATTGTTATGAGTCAAAATAGAGTTAATTTGACCATATGTTAAATAAGCTATCATCAATTTTCTGAACTTTTATCTCTTTATTAACATTTAGAATATTACCAATTATCTGGACTTTTGAAGCAATTTCTTCTGTTGAAGCTGAAAACTTATTTATCCATTCTTTTCTTCTGTTAAGATTAACCCAAGAGCAGTCTTTCCTTAGGGTCCATTTGTATTCTAAATCTTCATTTTCTATATTTTTCTGAATATTGTTCAGAATGATTTCAGAAATATTTCTTACGGGTGATATTTTATCTAAATCTGGAAAAAACTCTTTCATCTTTGTATTATTTTCGTTGCTATTCATAATTAAATTATTATTCCCAAGTATAAAATCTGATATTGCTTCTACTGCTTCATCATAGTTCTTTGCAGTTGGGCTAACTAAATTCGATAAAATATAAGAATGGTATTTTGAATTAATCTTTGGCGTTATACTTAGTGAAGGTACTTCCAATAGTCTAGCTTCAAAACCAGTTGTACAAGTTGTATGTATTAGGGCTTCAGAAGCAAGAATCCAAGGAGTGGGTGGGCTACTTTCAATTATATATATATCCTTATGTGAATATTTTTTTTTCCAATAACTTACATCTTCAGCTGGATGAGGTCTAATAACGGTCTTTAATGGAGTGTCGAGCTTTGTAAACCATTCAATGACTCTTTCTAGCTCATACATATTAGATTTTTCCCAGTCTATTTCATCTTTATAAGCCTCTATGCTTCTCTTATCACCTAGTTCAAGGTGTCCAGTTCTTATTGCAATATCTCTTGGATCTTCATTTTCTTTCCATATAGAATTTACCCATCCAAAATTTGTGTTAAATAAAAAATAAGGTCCTATTTCATTCTTTATTCTCATAATTTCTTTTTGATAAAGTATTTTCCCCCATTTTTTTGCGATCTCCATTCTAGGATTACCAGTTATAATTGTTTTATTTTTCATTTCTGTATATTGATTCTTTACAATCTCAGCATGTTTCTTACTATTAGCAAAGAATAAATGCATATTTTTTGCTGCCGTATGGCATAAACCAGACTCAAAACATTCATCACATGCACATGCTAGGACCTCTTCATCGGTAGCACTAACTATGTGACCTGCATCTACAGCATCTACCATCTGAGTTGCCTGAATCTCGTTTACAGTTTTAAATAAAAATAAACCTTGGGGGACATTAAAAATATTTTTTGATAATGACCATTGCTGTCCAATAACTATATTAAGACCCTTATTTATAAGTTCGACAGCAAGGATAAGCCGAGAATCTAGGTCTCTAGATTTAAGCTCTAAAGGTATATAAACTACTGGATTAATCACGGTTTAGATATATACACATAAATAATATGCAAAAGGCTATTTGTATTAAAGATTCTAAATATTAATTATCTATATACTGCTTCTGAAAAATAATTCTCTGACATTTCTCTCCACTCTGGTACATCGTGAAAAATACCATGGTAACCGTCGCTCATATAGGTCATCCAGTATACGCCACCATGAGTAACCAAAGGGCCATGAAAGATTCCAGGGGGCCTTGATAAATAATAATCTTTTTTGATTTTTATGCCTACCTTTCTATCTTCCATCTCTCTATTTTTGTTATCATACGTATATCCAATGTAGCAATCTCCGGAAATTAAATATAAACACTCGTTATGCGGGTGAACTTCAGTGCCTGGGTCAATTGTCCCTGGAGGTTGATGAACTAAGGCAATTTGTTCCTCAGGATCTTTATCCCATCTTAGAACTTTTGCTAAAGTACCAGAAGGTCTATCTGGTTCACCTGTTTCTGGATTCTTCCAAGTTGTTTTCTCAACCATATCTTTCATTGCGTCTTCCCATGGCACGTCCCAGGTTTTCAGATTTATTTTTAATCGGTCAATATTTGCATTTGATAAATGATTATCTGATCTTATAAAATCATATGGAGCACCAAAAAAGACTAAAGCTCTGCATCCGTTGTCTGACTTAAATGGACCATGAGAAACTCCAGAAGGTATAAATGAATAACATCCTGAAATCATTTTTTCATTACCCAATGTAAGATCACCTTCAAGTATATAAATATCTTGAGAAGCACTACAATACCCTTTTGGATTAGACCAGCCCTTTTTAATTTCTATGACCATATGTCCACCACCATTATCAGTATTTGTAGAAATTAACCTTCTCTTTATTCCTGGTTCAAATGCCCCTTCTAGTGATTCTAGTTTTCTTGTTGAAACATCTAAACCATCTTCTCTACTTACCGGCATAGTTATACTCCCTCTTAGCTTTAGTCATAATTCTTTAGATAATTTAAAACTAATTTACATGTTTCCTCTGGGTTTGTGATCATGCAATATGTACTTCCCGCACCTTTTACTGCTTGAACTTCTGCATCAGGTTTTAATTTTAGAAAATCATTCACTAGAGTATCAAAACTTGCTGATTGCATTGACTCTTCATCATTCAAAGCACTCTCATTACCCATTAATAGAAGTGTTGGACATTTTATTCTAGGAACATCTCCAGTTAGATCTATTGAAGAAAGAGTATCCATTAACTCTTTCATTGTAGTCATATTAACATTCTTTTCATAGATTGGAGCTGCCCATTTTTCATATTTGAAATGCTCTGGTCCGTATAATGTTTCAGGGGTAAGAACCACTCCTGCAAAAACTCTAGAAAGTTGAGTTATGCCAAATACATGTGCAACCCAATATGCTGCGTGAAATACATTCCTCCAATAATCGTCAACCTTATAATATGGATAAGTAATTAATGTTTTCATTCTCTCAGGATATTTTGAAGCAAAACGAATACCAATTGGGGTGCTTGTGGATGTACACCATATATTTGTTTTATCAATTCCTGCTTCGTCAAGAGTAAATTTAAGGTCCTCAACCCATCCTTCAAGTGTTAATGGTTCAGTTAGTGACCAATCAGACAAACCACTGCCTCTGTAATTCCAATGAATAGTTTTTACTCCTGAATTTTGTAAAATTGGATCACAAAATTCAAATTGATTATGAAGTAAAGCAAATCCTCCAATTAGAACTAAGGGGTTTCCTTCACCCTTAACTTCATACCAAATCTTAGAACCATTTCTATATGTTTCAGTCATTCTAAATTCCTTGGTTACAAAAATTTATGAATAATATTTATCCCCATTAGCCTAAAACCCATGGGTAAAACATATCCTCCTAAAACTTTAGTTGGTTGTAGTAAATTTACTTCTTCATTTTCATCTTTACCAAACTCTAAAGTTGCGTCGCCAGCTGTAATTTTCCCAAATTGCGTATCCTTCATTATCATTTGACATAAATCATGTACTTCAGGTTTTCCTGATGGCGGATAGTGAACATCAGGAAAATGTCTTTCACAAGTTAAAGGAAGATTATCTGTATAAAACTTTAAATCATTAATATTTATGTTTTTTGATGGATTTATTGAGAAATTGACTATTTTTTCACCATTTCTACTTGCCCATCTATTTATATTTGTTCCTAGTTCACCAGTCTGATTTGATTTAGTTGCAGACATCAAAGGGTGTGTTTTACTTTCTTCGATTTGAGCCATTTTCGAGCATGCACCTAAAAACCAGCTCATAAGAACAAGCCAATCTTTATCACACCACTGAAATGCAGACAGCATAGTATTTGTTCCATTAAATTTACAGGGTAATCCAATAACGACAACATTGTATTGGGTCCTTGAAGGATTTATATCCTGAATTATGTCATTATTATCTGGGTAAACGGCAAAATGAGTGCTCCAAAGGAATGCTTCATCGGGTTTATCAGATTTTGATAATGGTGGTGGAAGAAGAGCTGAAATGGCATCAGGATTTGTTTTAAAATGAATTACGTAAAGGTCTCCAGCAAAGCGCCACGGTAAAGGTGGGACCAATGAAGCTTTACCAGTAGAAGAAAAAGGCCTTGTAAATCCCTTAGGAGACATAAAAATTACCTAAAAAATTAAAAAATCTGAATTTTCGATAGGTTATAGCTTATTTGGGTGAAATACAAAGAAAAAGTCCGTTATCAAGGTAATAACGGACTTTAAATTTAGTTAAATTTATATATTAGGTTTAGCGTCTTCTAGCAGCAGGTCTTCTTGCTGGCTTACGCTTAGCAGTTTTCTTCTTAGCTGTTTTTTTCTTGGCTACTTTCTTCTTAGCCGTTTTTTTCTTGGCTACTTTCTTCTTAGCCGTTTTTTTCTTGGCTACTTTCTTCTTAGCCGTTTTTTTCTTAGCTACTTTCTTCTTAGCCGTTTTTTTCTTAGCCGTTTTTTTCTTAGCTACTTTCTTCTTAGCTACTTTCTTCTTAGCTACTTTTTTCTTAGCTACTTTCTTCTTAGCTACTTTTTTCTTTGCCGGCTTTCTCTTTTTAGCTGCGGACTTTTTCTTGGAAGCTGCCATACTAAATATTTCCTCTGCAGTGGAATATAAAAAATTAATGCCATAAAGGCGGATTAGTATAACATATTTTTTACTCTTTACACAAAACTAATTTATATTTTGAATATTTAGTTAATGTTAATAGTAATTTTTCTTATATGGTGCCTTGTAAGCAACACTTTTATTATGAATATTTGTTTATTAAATGTGAAATCTTATTTGTTATGAATTTATTACTGGTTAAGACTATAAATTTACAATAAATATTCTTAATATTTTGTTTCTTTTAAAAATTAAGTAATATTTTGAGTAAAAAAATTAAAATTTACAG
>NZGX01000008.1 GCA_002691085.1 Rhodospirillaceae bacterium
TCACATAAATCAGTTTGCCAATGGGGTGCCATCCCAATCATCCATGTTCTTTCTCCCGAGTAAGGGTCTTGATAAAGTAATTTATGAAAAGTACCAGTTGGGTCCCAATCTGGTGTATCGAAAGATTCTCCCACACTTTCATGTGGCATTGTTTCATGCGTTCTTGTCTCAATGTGCTCAACTAGTCTTTTATTGTCAAAGCCATTACTAGGTTTATCAGATGCAATTGAATGAGGCTCAGAAGAAAAAAATGAAATTGTAACTGCACCAGTCTTTGAGGATTGAGTATTTCTTAAGTAACCTTTTGGAAGATGAGCATAATCATGCTTCTTATAAATATTATTATTAATCTCAATTGACCCCTCAAGTACTAAAAATTCTTCATCACAATCTAGATATTCAGGCTCCAACCTTTTCCACCCCTTAGGCCATCTTATCATGGTTGATGCATCACCATGTTCTTCATCTATACTGAGTATACGCATATCAACCTCAGGTCTTGATCCTCCGTATAAACCTTTTTTAAAAGGAAGAACCTGAGATTGAACAAATTCAACGTGTGGGCGAGCCATATTATTTCCCCTCTATATTAATTAATTAATGCACGATCAAGCTTATTTGAGGATGATGATTCATCAACCTTTGGGTCTCCGGTTGGTAAGCCAAAAATGATTTTACCATTTGGACCCATTGCACTATCCCATTGTAATCCACCATGCATTGAAATAGTTCTGCAGTCCCTAAAATGGCGCTGTACTGCATTCCTCCCAGTCTGTGCAGTTACTCCCATCATTCCAGATAATCTTGAAACTGCGCTAACACACTGCTTTGAGGCATATGCAAGATCTCTTTTCATCGTTAATAATGTTTTTCCTGGAAGATCTCTTCCTGCGTAACCCTCTTCATGTAAAAAATTATTCATATTTTCGACTATTATATGAGCTGCATGTATCTCCGCGGCAGACTCTCCAACTCTAACCTGAACAGGTATTTGATCAACTACAGACTCTTTAAACATTTGTCCTGACCTAGATTTTGTCTGTAAGGCGTACTCTTCAAGGGCTCCCATAGCTGTTCCGAGCATTGGTCCTGCAACTAAAGTATAAAAATATGGGGCAAATTCTACGTTATAAATATACTTCTCATGTAAAACTGACCCAGGCGGTTTAGTACCTGCTGCGTCTTCTGTAAGGATCGTTCTATGAAATGGCACAAACTGCTCATTTACTTTAATATTATGACTTCCTGTCCCCTTTAGACCTTCTGAATCCCATGTTTCTATTATTTCATATTCAGAAGGAAGTAACATTGCCATTCTAAATGTGTGAGTCTTTCCACTATGAGCAGAATCACCATCCTCACCAATTTTGGCAGCAACCACAGCACAGTCTGAGTGATTTATACCACTAGAAAACCTCCACTCTCCGCTCAGAATAAATCCTTTGTCTGTCTCAATCATAGAACCACCACCAGCAAAAGCAGTTGCAATAATTGCATCAGGATGTTTAGGCCAAAATTCTTCTTGGCATTCGGGAGAAAATCTTGCAAGTAACCAAGTATGGCAATAAACAACAGAGCTTACCCAAGATGTAGAACCACAGCCTCTTCCAAGTTCTCTAGAAACATCAACATGAACACCCCAATCCATTTCATAACCACCATATCTCCGAGGTGTAAAGATCTTATGGATACCTGCTTCCTTCAAATCCCTTATAGTTTCAGGTAAAAGTTCACGATTATTTTCAGTTTCAATTGCCCTCTCTCTTAATGAGGAAACTAAATCTTTTGCAGATTGAACTATCTCTTTACGTGTTGGAATATAACTTGGAATTGATCCATCCATACAACCCTCCCTACCATAATAGAGTCTTACCATCAAATTGCTTAAATAATCCAGTACTATGAATATCTAATTTATATATTACCTCCCTCATTCCCCTAACAGCTTCATCAACCTCAACATTTGCTCCATCTGCCATTAAACCCATATCTGTCTTAGCATGACCTGGGCACAAGGAAACGACTGAAATACCCCTTTCTTTAAGCTGTTCTGCCATCATTCTCATCCCTTTGTTCAAAGCTGCTTTACTGGTAGCATATGGATAAACAGGATAATTATTCATATCTGATAAAGAACCTACTTTACTGGAAACTACTGCAATCTTCTTTTGTTTGCTTGACATAATTTGACTTAAAAAAGCTTCACTTGTTTTAAATGGGCCCAAAGTATTTACTCTAAAAATCTTTTCCCAAAAGTCAAAATCAAAATCACCTAACTTCTGAGAACTAAAATCATTACTAGCAATTCCCGCATTATTAATTAGTAAGTCGATACTCTCATCAGATAACTTCAAAGAACAAGAATTGATGGAATCATGGTTTTCTACATCCATTTCATGAATAGATATATTTTCTAATTTATCTGCTAAAAGTAATAAATTATTCGCATTTTCGGGATCACGACATGTTGCAAAAACATGCCATCCTTCATAAGCATATTGCCTAACAAATTCAAAACCTAACCCTCTACTAGCACCAGTAATTAAAACTTTAGACATTTGTAAGACTCCAAGACATATAAAATTGATAAATTTTCTCATAAGGGATTGAGACAATTCTTAATATTCAATATAGTTAATTAGTTACTGTTTTGGAATAATATTTAAATTTTAAATAGATACAAACTTCTTCAAAGGCTAAAGAAATGGATATTGCAAGTTTAGATGTACGTAAGAAAATATTTATAGATAATATTAGTGATATTCAATATACATATGATGAGGAAATACTCACAAGGTTTTCTAAAGATATATATTATGAGTTTCAAAAACCTTTAATTATTACTCAACCAAAAAATACTTCTGAAGTTTGCAAAATAATAAAAGCAGTTGAACAGGCTAAACTTACTTTAACAGTAAGAGGTGGAGGATTATCTTACTCAGGAGGTTACTTAACTAATAGAAATGATACAGTTGTCATTGATATGAGGGATTGTAACAAAATTTTAGAAATTAATCAGGAAGACATGTATGTCAATGTTGAAACAGGCGTTACATGGAAGCAATTAAACGAAACCCTTGAACCACTTGGTCTAAGAACACCTTTCTGGGGAACTGGGTCTGGACTTTATGCTACAGTTGGAGGTGGACTCTCACAAAATGCTATCAATTATGGCTCAGGGCGTTATGGAACAGTTGCTGAAAGTGTTACAGCATTAAAGTTAATATTAGCTAATGGGACTGAACTAAGAACTGGCTCTTGGGGAACGGATGATAATCCCTCACCCTTTAATCGTTACTATGGCCCTGATCTTACAGGTCTATTTCTTGCTGATAGTGGAGCTCTTGCTGTTAAAGCTGAAGCCTCTTTACAATTAATCCCCAGACCAAAAGAAACAAAATTTTTAGCTCTAACTTTTTCTGAAAGAAGTGATTTCGTATCAGCAATAAGTAATATTGGAAGACAAGGACTCGTATCAGAGTGCTTCGGCTTTGATCCATTTTTCTTATCCGAGAGAATTGTTTCAACAGGCTTTGCAGATGATGTTAAGAAACTTCTTGGTGTTGCCAAAAGTCAATCATCTGTTTTAAAAGGCTTTAGCGAAGCCTTTAAAGTTGCTGCAGCTGGAAGAAGATACTTAAAGGATGTTGGATACACATTGCATATGACTATTGATGGAAGAGATATTGATGATGTGAATAGTTCATTAAGAATAATAAAAGATATTTGTAAAAAGGATAAAGGGAAAGAAATTGAGGCAAGTATTCCAAGACTAATGAGAGGTACTCCCTTCCCACCCCCTCAAATGCTATTAGGACCAAGAGGTGATAGGTGGGTTCCAATGCACGGAATTGTTCCTCACTCTTTACATGGTAAACTTCTTAATGAAATTGATAGTTATATGAACTCCCAGAAAGAAATAATTGAGAAATACAATCTAGTTTGGGGCCAAGTTAGTAATCTAATTGGTAACTCTAGAATTTTAATCGAGGTTAATCTCTATTGGAAGGATAGGCTAACAAATATGCTTGAAAGTTATTTAGATGAATCATTCCTCAAAAATAAAGATAGGCATAATCATAACCCAGAAGCTTATGACTCTATTGATCACTTAAGAAAAGGATTAAGTAATCTTTTTAGAAGGAATGGCGGAACACATATGCAAATTGGCAGATCATATCCTTTCATGGAGTCAAGAATGAAAAGTGTTTCAGGTTTAATAAAATCATTAAAAAATGAGGTTGATCCAGATAATATTATTAATCCAGGATCATTATCTCTCTAAATTATAACCTTAGATGCATCATAATCATTTATTGTAAAGGGATTAAATTCCTTAGCTCTCTGCTCTAATGCCTTCTCAATAGTTCCATGCATCCTTAATCCATTATATCGCGCACCTATAGTCACCAAAGCAGTTCTTTCAATCCTTGCTTTTTCATACCTGATAAGAGCTTCTTTGACAGTTATTGAATCTGAAAAACATCTAGATAATACTACAGCATCTTCTATTGACATTCCTGCACCCTGACCAAGAAAAGGAAGCATAGGGTGTGCCGCATCCCCGAGAATAGTTACATTACCGTCTATCCAGCTTTTTAAAGGTTCCCTTCCAAACATACCCCACTTAAAGCAAGTTTCTGCTGGAATATTTTCAATGAGATGTCTTACTTCACTACATGTATCATTAAATTCATCCTGTAATTCTTCTTTTCTTGCTGGAACAGACCATCCCTCATCAACCCAATCAGACTTTTGTGCATAAGCAGCAAAGTTTATTGTTTTTCCACCTCTTATTTTATACCTAACTACACTTCTATTTTTTCCCGAAAAGACTGATGTATCTGTATCTATAGTACCTTTAGGTAAAGCATCAATTGGCACCAATCCTCTCCAAGCAACATAGCCAAGAAAATCTACCGAGTCCTCACCAAATAAGAATTGCCTAACAGCTGATCTATTTCCATCGCAACCAATAACCACATCACCTTGGACTTCACTTCTATTTTCAAAAGAAACACTTACAGAAGTACTGGATTGAGTTAAGGATTTAAAACAGTAACCCAAGTTTATTGAATTGGGGTCTTTGCTCAGGACTTTATTTTCAAGCAAGTTATGAATATCTGCTCTATGAAACATTCTAAACCTTGCATCTGGGTCAGGGTCCACTTCACCTTTATATGCGCTTCGAACATCTCCTGGAGCTGAAGATTTATTATGTATCTCACCTGTTATTAGATCTTTCCCCCCTGAAGACTGAGGTTTAAAGGCTATTTTATTTAAATCATCGTTTAGTCCAAGAGAACGCATTGCCTTATTTGAATTTTTAGCAAGTGTTAACCCAGCTCCAACCTCCCCAAGAGTTTCAGCTTGCTCATAAATACTTACTTTAAAATTATACCTTTGGAGTGCATAAGCTAAGGTTAATCCACCTATACCCGCACCAATTATAATAATCCTAAGATCTTTCAATTCAATACCTCTGAACTAATCACTATTAAATTTATATATATACATATATTATCAGAAAATGTATCCGTGAAAAAATATTAAAACCATTATATGGATAAAAAATTAATTAGTTTTCTTTTGTATCTTTTCAAACATTGTTCCATCAAGCCTGAACTTACCAATATTTATAGAATCTCTAAATGCCACAATTCTGGAAAATTCAATTAGCCATAAGGCAGCTCCCTGTTTATGTAAATCAGCAACTATATCCTGCAGAAGCTTTTCTCTGATATTTGGATTCATCTCAATTTTTGCTTGATTTATTAAAGGCATAATTTCCTCATCACAATAAAATGGAGCTGAGTATGCGCATGAGAATTGTTCAAAAGATCTTTGAGGGTCCCATAGAACGTGATTCATCCAACCAATAGAAAAGCCATCTGAGTCACCCCAATCACCTGAAAAAAGTCTCCTTACATAATCTGGAAAAGTAATTTGCCTAAGTTCAGTAATAACATTTATACTTGATAGATCTTGAGCCATCTTTTGGAACACAAGGCTATCTCCTGGGAGCAATCCTCCATAAACATAAAATTTTAAAGGAAAACCATCAGCATAACCTGCTTGTGTTAGTAACTCTTTTGCTTTTTTAGGGTTATAGTTGAATTTATCAAGCCCCGAATTAAAACCAATTAAATTTGGTGTTGCTGGCTGGTGAGCAACTCTAGTCGTATTATTTAGTATCAATTCGACTATTGACTTTTTATCCACTGCATAATTTAAAGCATTTCTTACTTTTGAATTTTTTAAAGGAGACTGATCAGGCCTTACAGTTCTAAATCCTATAGATAAAATATTTGGACTTGGTTGGGTTTTAACAATAAAATTATTAAACTTTAAATTTTCAATATCATCACTAGGTAAACTAACACCTACATCCAACTCACCAGATAAAAGTGCAGAAACACGACTTGCTGGGTCGGGTATTACTTTAATATCTACGCGCTTAATAGACTTAACTTTCCTCCATGAGCTTTGAGAAGCAATAAGAATAGGATTAGTATTGTTATTACCCCACGATGAAAGTATATAAGGGCCGGTGCCAATTGGAGATCTTTTATAATTATTATGACCTAATTTATCCCATGCAGATGGTTCGATAATTGGTAACAATGATAGCTTCTTTGGTAATAATGGATCCGGATTAATGGTCTCAATTTCTACCACTAGGTCATTAATTTTTGAAAATGATGCAAGCTTCCCTATTTCAATTATTTTGGGATTATATACATCCGGATTATATAATTCCTTTAATGTCTTAATAACAGAATCAGTATTAAATTTTTCTTTATTACTAAACTTAACATTTTCCCTTAACTCAAACCTCCAGACCTTAGGAGAAATATTAGTCCAGGATTTAGCCAATGCAGGCTTTAATTGACCATCTGAGTCAATCCATGTAAGTGCATCATAAATTGCAAATCTTAAACCACCACCTTCATCTCTTGCAAATGGGTCTGCACTTGATACCGCAGGAGTAGGATGCCCAACTCTCAATGTAGATAAAGTATCTGCAATCGAGACTGAATAATACAAAAAAAATATCAAATAAGAACTTAAAATATAAAATATTAAATTAAGTTTAATTTTTAACATAGGTTTTCCTATCAATTTATTTTGGTATTAACAAATACTACTTACCTGGGATAGGAATCCTATCAATGATTTTAACGCCAAACCCATCAATTCCTACTAAATTACTTTTAGAGTTTGTAAGGAGTTTAACATTTTTTATACCAAGCTCCCTTAGTATTTGTGCCCCTATACCATAACTCCTCAATGTTTGGTCCTTATCATTTTTCTGAGGATTATTTCTTTCCTTAATTAGGTTTTCTAGACCTTTCCCACCATGATCTCTAATAATTACCACTACACCACTACCTTTGTCTTCTATAGAATTCATTGCCCTAACCAATTGTCCAGATCTAGGGCTATCCTCAGGAAATAAATCCTGGAAAATATTCAAAGCATGCATTCTTACTAAAACTGGCTGAGAAGTATCTAGGTCTCCAAGAACAAGAACTAAATGCTGAGCATCAGACAAAATATTTTTAAAAGCAACAAATTTCCACTTATTACCTGATGATGTAAACATCTCAGTTTCCACACTTCTTTCAACTAATTGGTCATGTCGAAGTCTATATGCAATTAAATCCCGAATAGCTGCAATTTTTAATCCCTTATTTTTTGAAAATTCAATAAGATCGGGTAACCTTGCCATTGTTCCATCATCTTTCATAATTTCACAAATTACTGCTGAAGGATTTAATCCTGCAATTCTAGAGATATCGACAGATGCCTCAGTATGGCCTGCTCTAACCAATACACCTCCAGGCCTAGCAACTATTGGAAAAACATGACCGGGACTGACTAAATCGTCCTTTCCTCTACTCTCACTAATTGCTACAGAAATCGTGTGAGCTCTATCGGGGGCTGAAATACCTGTGGTAATTCCATCTTTTGCCTCAATTGAAACAGTGAATGCTGTCTTATGCCTTGATCTATTATTTTGACTCATCAAAGGCAGTCCTAGTTCAGAAGCCCTTTTAGTATCAATAGTTAAACATATAAGACCCCTTCCATATTTTGCCATAAAATTGATAGTGTCAGGGGTTGCCATTTGGGCAGGTATTATTAAGTCGCCTTCATTCTCTCTATCTTCGTCATCAACAAGAATGAACATCTTCCCATTTCTTGCATCTTCAATTATTTCTTCAATTGGTGACAGGAACTTATTAGTCATAAAATTAAACTCATTTAACATTTAGGAAATCTTTTATACAATCGCTATCTATTGTATCTATCAATGTCTAATTCACCTTCAGATTTTGCAACTATAGTAGCAACTGAAAGATCACCAGTAACATTCACAACAGTACGCATCATATCAAGGATTCTATCAAATGGGAGAATAAATCCTACTATAATTGCAGTTTGACCAGCAGACAAACCAATGGACTCAAGAACAGCAGCTAAGAGAAAGAGCGAGGCCGAAGGTACTGATGCAGTGCCTATTGAAACCATCGTTGTTGTCAAACCAATTACAATATAGTCCATAAGATCAAGCGGAATTGAGAAAGCTTGTGCAGCAAACAATGAAACAATACCAACATAAAGAGCAGTTCCATCCATATTAACAGTTGCCCCTAAAGGTATTACTGAAGAAGAAACAGGTGTGCCAATACCAAGGTTATTTTCAGCTGAAGATATAGTTACAGGCAAAGTTGCTGCACTAGAAGAAGTTGAGTAAGCTACTAATTGTGGATCAATAATTCCTTTGAAAAAGCCTCGAATTGAAAGACCACCAAAAAACTTTATTATCCCGCCATGAATAAAAGCAATGTGTATTAAGCACCCTAAATATACAGTAATCGCAAGAACTAGGATATTGGTTAAAGTGGAAATCCCTTGTGTACCTGTAACCCAAGCAATAAGGGCAAATACACCAAAAGGCGCTAACTCCATCACAAGATGGGTAACTTTTAAAATAACTTCAGAAGCGGAGAGAAAAAAATCTCCGACAATTTTACCCTTTTCCTTAGCAAGTATAATACCTGTACCGAACAATATTGAAAAAACAATTATTGCAAGAATATTTCCCTCAGCTAAAGCAGCAATTGGATTTTCAGGTATTATAGAAAAAAGCCGTTCTGTTAAGGGAATAGATTGCTGCACTTCCCTAACTTCTGCTGAAGAAAGATCAACCCCACTACCAGGTTCAAATAATGTACCTACAATTAAACCAACAAAAATTGCAGATGCTGTTGTAAATAGGTAAAGTATAAAAGCCTTTAAACCAATGGAGCCCAAGCGTTTTGGGTCACCCATCGCAACTATTCCAGAAACCAAAGTTAAGAAGACTAAGGGGACGACAAGCATTTTTATTAATTTTACAAAGACGTCACCTATCCACCGAATTGACTCTGCACCATCTCCCCAAAAAAAACCAACTATAGCACCTAAGACCAGAGCAATAAATATTCTCTTCCAAAGTTTTATCTCAAACCATCTACTCACATTAAGTTATCCCAAAATTATGTTTTATCTAATGACACGCCTTACCATATAATTTTAATCTCCAGTAATTATAAGGTAGAGGAGTAATAAAGCCAAAAAAGAGCATAATAGGTATCACTTCTATAGTCAAAATTGCACCACCCGTTATAATTATATCGACTAGATTCATAGAAAGCTCCATGGCAATCATTGAGATAAAAGACATTCCTATTGCAGTTTTAAATGCAGCATTTAACTGCATCTGAAAAGATAAAATTATTGTCTCTAATATTACTGAAGTTATTAATCCATTTAGAATAGCTAACGCCATTATAGCATACACTGGCCACTCTATCTGATTCACTTGAAAATAATAGATCGTTCCAAAATCCCCTATAGAACATCCGACTAAACACCAAAGAGTGTTTAGAGACGCTTTCTTCCAGGAACTTTTACAATTCCATTGAATATTTGAGGATTTCAAAGATTACTCCCATGACAGAATTATTTAAATCTAATTTAAATTAGTAAATAAAACAAGCCATGGGAGGAGAATCATAAAAAAGATAATAGTATTAAAAACGCCAACCATATCCAATACTAATTGCTAACGGGTCTAAATCAATATCAGCAGTTGCTATACCTGCTGCGCCAGCATCGATAACATTCGAGGTATTTATTTTGAATTTTTTAATATCTATATTTACATAATTTTTATCATTTAAAAAATAATCAAAACCAATATTGGCAGCATAGCCAAAATCATTTTTATAACTTACACTAACAACATCACCTGGATTGCCGTTATAAAATAATGTGTAATTCAAACCCACACCAATGTAGGGTTTAAAACTATTATTTGTATCAAAATGATATTGGAAAGTTATTGTTGGAGGTAATACCCAGGTATGACCAAGGTCAACATCGCCTAAAGCAGTTCCAATCGCCCTGGCTGAATGTTTAGTAGTTCCTGCAATAGCTTCAATTGCAAAATTATCTGTAACAAAATATCTAATATCTAATTCTGGAACTACATCAGCATTGACAGATGCTTCTCCACCTATGCTAGTAGTAGACTTTTCATCTGGTGATAGATGTAAAAGCTTAAGTCCCAGTAAAATATTCCCTTTACTTTTCACCTTACCATGTTCTGAAGCAGATACACTTAAGCTTAGTGTTAAAATTATTAGTAATGAAAGAAAGAAATTAATAAATAAAAGTTTCCATTCAGTCAATTTGCTAGAGTTATTCATATTTATATTTATCATTTTTACCCCCTTGGTTATGATAATTTTTTTTTCATAGTCTATTTTGGTTCTTTAGTCGTTCTCAAATATGGCAAATGTTCCTTGAATCCACTTGGGAATTTTTCTTTTGCTTCATCGTTAGAAACTGAGGGAACTATAATAACATCTTCACCAGACTGCCAATTAACAGGTGTTGCAACTGGAAATTTAGACGTGAGTTGAATAGAGTCAATTACCCTTAGGATTTCGTCGAAGTTTCTGCCTGTTGTCATTGGATACGTGATTAAGAGTTTGATTTTTTTATCTGGTGTGATTACAAAAACTGTTCTAACGGTTTGGTTATCTGCAGGAGTTCTTTTTGAAACATCACCTTCAGCATTTGCTGGCAACATACCATACAGCTTTGCAACTTCTAGCTTAGAGTCAGAAATTATAGGATAGTTAGGAGAAACACCCTGGTATTTAAGTATGTCATTAGACCAAGCTTCATGATTTTCTATCCCATCGACAGATAAACCAATTATTTTTACATTCCTCTTTGTGAATTCGGGTTCAAGTTTTGAGAGATATCCCAATTCGGTAGTACAAACAGGAGTAAAATCCTTAGGATGCGAAAAAATAATCCCCCAA
>NZGX01000009.1 GCA_002691085.1 Rhodospirillaceae bacterium
AAATTGTTGATATGATTTTTTAGACGCTTTATTTATTATCATTATCTAAAAAAATTACTGACTAATTAATATGTCTTACAATTTGATTATTCTTTTTGCAACGCCGATTTTCATTCTTTTAATATTTACTGAATTTATTTATGGTTTAATCAAACAAAAAAATAACTACAGATTAAACGATACTTTTATGAGTATTAACTTAGGAATTCTCAGTAGAATTCCGGAAATACTAAACCTTGGATTTGCAACTCTAATCTATGACATAACAGCTAACCATTTCAGCCTAGGGATTATTTGGGAGAATAATATTTACCTCTGGGTTGTTGCTTTTATTTTCTATGATTTTTTGTACTATTGGCTGCACCGTGCAAGCCATAGAATTAACATCCTATGGGCAGCTCACTCAGTTCACCATCATGGTGAGGAATTCAACTTAGCAACTGCTCTTCGGCAAACGAGTACAGGCTTCCTATCTAAATGGATATTCTTTATCCCTTCTTTTATTGTTGGATTCCCTGCAGAAGTTTTTTTTGCAGTTGGTGCTCTTAATCTAATTTATCAGTTTTGGGTACATACTGAACACATAGGAAAACTTGGTTTTTTAGAATACATACTTGTTACACCCTCTAACCATAGAATACACCATGCGATTAATGACGAATATATTGATGCAAATTATGGCGGCGTATTTATAATCTGGGACAGGTTATTCGGAAGTTTTGTAGAGGAAAATGCCGATAAAGTAATTATATATGGAACAAAATCACCCCTAAGAAGTTGGAATCCATTCTGGGCAAACTTTCAAGTTTACAATGACATCTATAAATCTTTTTTTACTGCAAATAATCTAAAAGAAATTTTTAATTTTTTATTTAAGCCGCCTGAATGGAGCTCAAATAAATTAAATCAAAAAAACATGATTTTCACTGAAAAATATGAAACGTTGATTAGTAATGATTTAAAATTAACTATATTAGTACTTTTTTCCCTTACGCTTTCTTCTTCTGCAATTCTATCTATTTTTATCGGTCAAATAAATCAAATAGAGCTTGTTATATGTTTAACTTTCATAATAAATTCTATTTATTTCATTTCGAAAATATCTGAATGTAAAGCTCTACAAGTGAAGTATGAATTTATAAAGTTAGCCTCCTTTCTTTTATTATTTATTTTTATTTTTGACAACCAACATTTAGTGCAACTTACGGTGATCGTTCATGCTATTATAAGCTTGATTTTCATACACTTTATCTCACACAAATCATTTAGATATCTCAAAGATAGGTAAAAAAAAAGGCAGTGAAAACTTCACTGCCTTTAAATTTATTATTTTGTTTAATTTTAAAATTGTTTTCTTAGAGTAAACCCAAATGTTCTTGGTGCATTTACATATCCACTGAAGCTTCCATTCTGCAATACAGTTGGGAATGCACTAACATAATACGAATCGTCTGTCGCATTTCGAACCCATGCAACAGCTTGCATAGAGCCAGAAATGAAATCAAGTCCTAAAGAAGCATTAACTTGATTAACTGATCTTGTTCCAACATCCTTTCCACGAAATACTTCTGGAACATTAGTATTTAATAGCGTCTTACTTTCATGAAAATATTCTACTCTAACAAAACCTTCTATGTCTGGAGTGATTCCACTTGTATAGGTTCCCGAAACAGAATAACTAAGAGGATGAACCGCAGCTACCTTTGTTCCTGATAAGTCTCTAAAGAGCTCTCTGTTACCACAATTAACCACATCAAAGTCTTCACATGGTGCATTTGGATACGAAGTATATTTTGCGTCAAGATAAGTTAGATTTGCTGAAAGAGCTAATTCTTCAAACGGCAAGAAAAGCGCTTCAAATTCAACACCCTTATGGGTTTCTTTTTCAGCGTTTGACAATTGGAAAGCAGAGCCAGTGAATAAGTTCTCTTGGAAATTCTTTACATTCTGGTCAAAGAAAGCAACATTCAAAAACCCTCTATCTCCAGAATATTTAAATCCTAACTCAATCACACTAGTTTCCTCTGGAAGAGCAGTCCTACCAATACCATTTAGGTCAGGAGGTGTAGAGTCGTATGAGACATTCCATGCACCTGCTTTCCAACCAGTTGCATAGGCCGCATAAACATTAAAGTTATCTGACACATCATATTTTAATCTGATATTAAATGTAGTCTCGTCTCCCGTAAGGATACCAGTCTCATTAGCATTAGGAACGTTTGTTGTTGGTATATTTTGAGGTCTAAAAGGCTGTAAAGGCTGCAAGGCTAAGAGAGGGTTTAGCGCTGGATTATTTGCATTTGCTGCACCAAAAGCCTGAGCCCCTGCTGTAATTGCGGCCAAAGTTCCAGGCCTTATTGCTTCTAACGCAGCAATTGCTGCTGGATTTGTAGCATCAACCCCCAAAGCTGCATAACTTTGAATAACAGCTCCTTGTGCTATGAGACCTCCACCAATTTGTACAAGGTCAAGTTGACTGAAAGCATCTGGGACAATGATATTCGAAGCTGCCTCTTTCTCGTCATCAAGATAGGCAGCTCCTGCTGTAAGAGTAAGCCTATCACTGATGTTGAAATCAATCTGGCCATAAAATGACCATGCATCGTTTTTAAGTGACCAATTGTCAAATGCAGCAGGTCCTGGTGGGAAGAAAGTACCAGCAGGAAAACCAAGGGCTTGTTCAAGACCAGTTATCGCATTGCCGGTTATCAAATCTGCATATAATCTAGTATCTTGTCCCCAGGCAATTGTTCTACAACAAGGATCAGCATCATCCTTCATATAGAAGGCACCGAAGAGCCAATCAAAAGTATTATCGTCCCCCTTAGAAGTAAATCTAACTTCCTGAGTAAAGGTTTTAAATTCAATATCTCTTATCTGAGTAAAGAAGTCACCACCAGTAAAATCTACATCAGTGTTTGCAAATTCAGATTGTTTTCTCCAAGAAGTTATAGATGCAAAATCCATAAAGCCAGCATCATAATCTATGTGCAAAGATGCACCTTTACTTTCTAGCTCTTGAACTGGGTCACGGTTGTTATTAGCTACTCTTGCATCTTTTTCAGCACCTCCACTGAATAAATCGGGTGTAATGGCTCTACCTATCAAAGGAATTGCTTGCGTTGCAGGACCGTTAAATATCGAAGATGCCCCACAACAAACCTCATCAATTTTATTGTATTCACCTATTAGTTTAAATCTAAGGTTTTCTGATGCATTAACAAGCAACTGACCACGAGTTGCCCAACGGTTTCTATCATTAATATCGGTATTGAGAACATTATTCTTATAGTACCCATCCCTGTTATTATAAGAACCTGAGATCCTAAAGGCTACATTTTCTCCACTACCTATAGGACCAGTAATCGAGGTTTTGGCAATATACTGGTTATAATTTCCATAAGTCATCTCCCCAGTACCACCAAACTCAAACTCTGGTTCTTTTGTAATAATGGAAATAGCTCCCACAGAGGTATTTTTACCATAAAGAGTTGATTGGGGACCTCTTGCAATTTCAATTCTCTCGACATCTGGAAAATCAAGGATATTTGATACAGTCCTATTTCGATAAACACCATCAATAAAAATACCTACAGAACCTTCAATACCAACGTTATTAGCACCATTTCCAAAGCCTCTAATTAAAATATTAGTTGCTGAAGACTGCTGGAGTTGGGTTACTCTTAAAGAGGAAACTGATGTTTGCAGATCCAAAATATCTGTTATTTGAGCCCTTTCAATTAATTCAGGCTGTATGACAGCCACCGATACTGGAACATCCTGTAAAGATTGTTCACGTTTCTGTGAAGTAATAATTATTTCTTCAATGTTTGATATTTGGGCAACTGCTTGATTTAAAGCAAATAAAGTTGCTAGTGTAATTACACCAGTGGAAAGTATAGATCTACGCATTTTGCACCCCCGAGAGCAAAAAAACAGGTTTATAAAAAAGAACAGGTAAATATATAGAGTGTCCTCAATTGCTCGTATTAAACTTCAAAATCAAGTATATTACAAGAGTTTAGGTCACATCTATGAACTTTATGTAGCAAAAAAACAACGCTTAATAATTTATAAAGGGACTAATAATATTAGGGTAATTAGTAAAAATATCATTATTTTTATGAAATGAGAATATTAATGAAAATTTATATGCTTTTATTATAATTTTTCTCATTAAATCTTCGATTCTTAAAACTTGAAAGATAGATTAGCCTAAGACTTAATGGATAAACTAAGCACAAACTTTAATTCTTATGAAATTTGAAAAAAAGTTCTTGCGTTCGAAGGCTGAGCAGATGAAATTAATTGGCATTTAATTTACTGAAATAGCAAATTACTTTAGCCCTAAGAAAGAAGAAATTATTTAGTTAACTTAAAAAACAAAGGTGATATGACAGAGAAAACAATAGACCTTATTGATCATCATGCGAGAGTAACTCCTGATAATTTGGCAACAATTGATGTTGCAAGCAATCGTTACCAAACATATGCAGAAATGAACCTAAGAGTAGGTAAAATTGCACAAATATTGAAAGACCAAGGTGTATCTAAGGGAGATAGGGTTGGTTTTTATGCTCTAAATACAACCGATATTTTAGATATAATTTATGGATGCTGGAGAATCGGTGCCATCTCGCTTGCACTAAATTATCGACTATCCGCAGAAGAACTTAGCTATCAAATAAATGACTCTCAACCAAAAACACTTTTTTATGATTTAGAATTTAATAGCGTTATTCAGAATCTTAAAACAACAACAAAAGTTAAGAATTGGATTGATCTTGATGGTCTTGGCGGAGCTTCAACTCTTGAAAAACTTATTAGTGAAACTAAGCCTTATAAGGACATAATTTCACAAAAGTTTAGTGATCAGTGTTTACTAATGTACTCATCAGGAACAACTGGAAAGCCAAAAGGTGTTATAATTACTCATGGTATGATGTTTTATTCTGCGGTTGATGGCATCAACCTAACTAAATTAAACTCAGATGCAGTTTCCCTTGCTTCGATGCCAATTTTTCATATTGGAGGGCTTAATGTTTCTTGTTGCCCGGTAATTAGAATTGGGGGTACTGTTGTAGTAGTCAGAAACTTTGAGCCAGGCCTAGTCCTTGATGTAATTGCTGATAAGAAGATTGGTGTAAATCAATTATTCAAAGTCCCGGCAGCATATAACGCACTAAGAATGCACCCGAACATAAAAAAAACTGATTTCTCTGGAATAATGACCGCAATTGCAGGTGCAGAGTCAGTCCCACCTTCACTCATCAAATGGTGGGATCATAATAAAAATCTGAAAATACAGGAGGGATATGGACTTACTGAGTCAGCAGCAGCTGGTATTTTAATCCCCAGAGAATATATAAATGAAAAACCTGGGTCTGCAGGAAAGCCACTAATGCATACAGAGGTCAAAGTAGTAAAAACAGACGGAACAAATGCTGATAAAAATTCGCCTGGAGAGTTACTGATGAAGGGACCATATATTACTCCTGGGTATTGGAATAATTTAGATGCAACAAAAAAGAGTATTTCCGACGGCTGGTTTAAAACTGGCGATATTGTTAGAATTGATGAAGATGGTTTTATATACATAGAAGATAGAATAGACGATATGTATATAAGTGCAGGCGAAAATATTTATCCTGCAGAAATAGAAAGTGTGCTCTACCAAATACCTGGCATACGTGAAGTTGCTGTTTTTGGTGTTCCAGATGAGCAGTGGGGAGTAACAGGTTGTGCTGCAATAGTACGCGACAACAATGAAATTTTGACTGAAAAAAATATATATGATTTTTGTATAAAAAAATTGGCTAAGTTTAAAATTCCAAAACATTATGTATTTTATGACCTACTTCCAAGAGGGGCTACAGGCAAAGTCCTCAAATATCAGCTGAGAAATGAGTTCAAAGATAAATTAAAAAGTAATTAAGATAATAAATAATTTGCAGTGGATTCGAATGAAAAATATAGAAAATAAAGTAGCATTTATAACTGGAGCTGCTTCTGGTATTGGTTTTGAAATTGCGATGTCAATGGCTCATAATAAAGTCAATTTAATGCTGTCCGATAAATGTGAAGAAAAACTAAAAACAGCTAAAGAAAAAATTTTAGATCAAAATAAAAGTAAAAACCTTCATATTGATTATGTAGTATGTGATGTTTCTGACTACAACCAAATGCATCAAGCAGCTAATTACACACTCGAAATTTTTAAAAAAATTCATATTCTAGTAAATAACGCAGGTGTTAGCTTTACTGGGAGACCTGGTGAAATACCAATTGATGACTGGCATTGGATAGTAAATATCAATTTGATGGGAGTTGTCTATGGAGTTGAATTATTTCTTCCGATAATCAAATCTCATAATGAAGGTGGACATATTGTCAACACTGCTTCAATGGCAGGACATTGGGCTCGAAAAAATATGGGGCCATACAATACTACTAAATTTGCTGTTGTTGGGTATTCAGAAAGCTTAAGGGCAGATCTCAAAGAGGAAAAAATTGGTGTAAGTGTTTTGTGCCCAGGGTGGGTATCAACAAATATAGTTAATTCAGACATGAACCGACCATCTGGTTTTAAAAAAAGCTCGTGGACAGAGGAAGAAAAAAAATTTTTAAGGAATTCACTAGATCCCAAAGCAATTGGAAGTCTTGTAATTGATAGTATTAAGAAAGATAGAATGTATATTTTTTCTCATCCAGATATGCAACAAGCTATTCTGACAAGGTCTTCATATATAAACAATGATTATACTGCCTGTATGAAACATCCATCAATTGACAAAAATTGACTCCTCTAAAAGTTAAATTGATATATTTTCCTTTAAAAATATATTGTTAAACTTGGAAATAAAATAAACAACAAAAAGTATATTTATGAGACCATAAATTATGGAGGATTACGAATGACCAAAATAAGTGTTAATAAATTACCAACCTTAATTGGTAAAGATCTGGGCTGCTCAGATTGGTTATCAATAGACCAAGACCGTATTAATTTATTTGCAGATTGTACTGAGGATCATCAATTTATTCATATTGATGAAGACCGTGCGAAAAAGGAAACCCCCTTTGGAGGAACTATAGCCCACGGTTTTTTATCTTTATCATTATTATCAAAACTATCTAATGGGGTCGCCGTTGAATTAGAAAATGTTAAGATGGCTATAAATTACGGCTTTGAAAAAATTAGATTTATACAACCAGTTCCTTCAGGTTCAAAAGTCCGGGCACATTTTTTTCTCAACAATGCTGATGAACGTAAACCTAACCAGTGGATGTTAACTTATGATATTTCTGTCGAAATAGAAGGTAGTGATAAACCTGTATTATCTGCACAATGGCTCACAATTCAATTACTCTAAAAAGGAGACTCTTATGAATGCAATTAGCTTTGAAGGAAAGGTAGCTATAGTAACTGGCGCTGGGAATGGTCTTGGTAAATCTCATGCTTTAGAACTAGCGAGAAGAGGCGCAAAGGTAGTAGTAAATGATTTCGGTGGGGATCTTGACGGAACGGGAAGTTCTAAAACTGCTGCTGAAACTGTTGCAGAGGAAATTAACAAATCAGGTGGAGAAGCGTTAGCAAATTCTGCGGATGTATCAAATGTTAAGGATATAGATGAGCTTGTTCTCAAAATACTTTCTAAGTGGGGACGAATTGACATTTTAGTTAACAATGCTGGAATTTTAAGAGATAAAACATTTGCTAAAATGGAAATCAAAGATTTTAAAGCTGTCGTTGATGTTCACTTAATTGGATCTGCAATTTGTACAAAAGCAGTTTGGGAACCTATGAGAGAACAAAAGTATGGTCGAGTTGTTTTTACTTCCTCATCATCTGGTATTTACGGAAATTTTGGTCAATCAAATTATGGGGCAGCTAAAATGGGTGTTTTAGGTTTAATGAATGTTTTAAAGCTAGAAGGAGAAAAATATAATATAAAAGTTAATGCACTCTCACCAACAGCAGCTACACGAATGACGGAAGAACTTTTACCTAATGACGCATTAAAGTTACTAACAGTAGAAAGTGTGACCGCAGGACTCATCTTCCTTGTAAGTGAGGAAGCGCCAAATCGTCTAATATTATGTGCTGGAGCTGGAGGATATGCAGCAACAAGAATATATGAAACCGATGGAATCTTCTTAGCACCAAATAAACAGTCACCAGAAGATGTAGCCAAAAATATTAATGCTATTATAGATATTGATGGCCAAGAAATGTATGAGCAAGGCAGTCAGCAAACAATGAAATTTGCAACGAAAGCATCAAAAGGTTTAAAATAAAAATGGAGAAAAGAAAAATATGAGAGAAGCAGTTATTATATCAACCGCTCGTACACCAATCGGGAAAGCTTATCGAGGTGCTTTCAATGATACTTCTGCCCAAGCTCTTGGCGGACATGTTCTTAGCAAGGCAATTGAAAAAGCAGGTGTTGATAGTTCAGAAATAGATGACGTGGTTATAGGCAATGCACTAACTCAAGGATCAAGCGGAACCAATATTGCAAGACAAAGTATAATTAGATCAAATCTTTCTACCTCGATTCCAGGAATGACAATAGACAGACAGTGTGCGTCAGGAATGATGGCAATAGCGGCGGCCGCAAAAGAAATTATTGTTGACGGAATGAATATTACTGTTGGTGGAGGATTAGAGTCTATTTCATTAGTACAAAATGAAAACGCAAATCAATTTAGAGCCTTCGACCCATTAATAATGAAAAATATGCCCTCTCTCTACATGACAATGATTGAAACAGCAGAAATTGTTAGTGAAAGATATAAAATAACTCGTGAACAACAAGATGAATATGCGCTTCAATCCCAAAAAAGAACCCATGATGCTCAAATAAATGGAAGATTTGATAATGAAATTATTCCTCTAGAAAGTATAATGAAAAAAATTGATAAAGAGACAAAAGAAATTTCTGAAATTAAAATGGGTTTATCAAAAGATGAGGGAAATCGCGCAGATACTACCCTTGAGGGGTTATCAAGCCTGAAGCCAGTTTTTAAAGATGGACAAAGAATTAAGGAAGGAAAATTTATAACTGCTGGCAACGCATCTCAGCTATCTGATGGTGCTTCTGCATCAGTTTTAATGGAAATAAAAGAAGCTGAAAAAAGGGGGATAGAACCACTTGGGATTTATAGAGGCATTGCTGTTTCTGGGGTTGATCCGGATGAAATGGGTATAGGCCCTGTTTATGCAGTTCCAAAATTATTAAAAGAACATAACCTAAAGGTTGATGATATTGGCCTTTGGGAACTCAATGAAGCTTTTGCGGTTCAGGTAATTTATTGTCGAGATAAAATCGGAATACCAAATGAACTTATGAATGTTAATGGTGGTTCAATTTCTATTGGACATCCATACGGTATGTCAGGAGCACGGATGGTTGGTCATGCTTTAATTGAAGGAAAGCGAAGAGGAGTAAGGTTTGTAGTATGCACAATGTGTATTGGTGGTGGCATGGGTGCTGCAGGGCTGTTTGAAGTTCTTTAACGAACTGCACTCGCCGATACTGCTGGGCCGTTGGCCCAGCAGTATCGGCGTCTCAAAGGCCGGGTTGCGGCGAATAATCTGTTTGCTGCATGAAGGTACGCTGGATATTTTCCACCAGACGACCGTCGGCTATAGATTCTGCGTATACCGCTTGCCACTCTGGATCATTGCCAAACTCCTGCCAGGCGGTGGCTGCAGCAAACTGGCTTGGATGAGCAACTAGGTAGATCAGCTTATTCGGCTGGTCTAGGGGCTTCCAGTAACTGATATTAATAATCCCATGCTTTTCAAATAGCGCCATGGTTTGGTTGCGAAAGCGCTGTTCCAGGGCGTCGAGCTTACCCTCGTGGGCGGTGTATGTGCGCAGTTCGTAGACCAGTTCGGGTTTCTCAGTCAGCGGCATTGCTGCCAGATCTTGAGCATTAGCCCATAGTGGCGTAGCCATCAAAATTAAAGCGTAGATGAAGCGGTATGTGTTAGTCATAGATTCCCCCTTATGTTCTCATCGATAGTAGTGGGTTTTTGCCCATAGCGGCAAACCCGCCTTTGTTACGAGTTGGCATTGTCGCGGATTTGCGCGAAGCTAAGGCCTAGGGAACATTAACGCTTGTAGTGATTTGGGAGGATCTATGCATTGGACTTTTGTCAGCCGCATTTTAGTGGGCACATGTTTATTGGGTACGACGCCGGCCGCCATGAGTGAAATTCAGCGGACCTCAGCGGGGCATCCAGATCTTACGGGAACCTACGATAGTGGCACGTTGACCCCTGAAGAGCGGCCAAAGGTCTTTGGGGATAGGCAATTTATGACGCGTGAGGAGGCGGATATGTTGCTCAAGGCGCACCCGTTTACCCAGAATGACGCAAATGTAATCAGTGACCCGAATCGTGGTGCACCACAGGCCGGCGGTGACGGCCAGCAGGCATACGGTGCCGGTGGCGTAGGCGGCTACAATTCATTTTGGGTTGATCCTGGCAGCGGTGTTTCAGAGGTCAACGGCAAAATTAGAACCTCGATTGTGTATGACCCGCCGAATGGCCGCCGGCCGCCTATGACCCCTGCCGGGATAAAAAAGATAACTGACAATTTTAGTTCGTTCTCTTATCAAAATGATGGCACCGCGTCCTGGTTGAAGAGTGATGGGCCAGGTCCCTTTGACGGTCCCGAGAGTGTGGCGCTGGCGGAACGCTGTTTGCTTGGCTTTAGTGCTGGCCCGCCAAGCATGCCGGGTCTCTACAACAACTTTAAACGCATTGTGCAGACCGATGACCATGTGATGATTTTATTAGAGATGGTCCACGACGCGCGCATCATTCGTTTTAACAGCGAGCATGGCCCTGCGGTTAATCGTAAATGGTTGGGCGATTCTATTGGTCGCTGGGAGGGCGATACCTTAGTTGTGGAGAGCAAAAACTTTAAGGAAAAAACCGGCCTGTACGGTGGCGATGAAAATCTCCATCTGACCGAGCGTTTTACCAAGCTGGATAACGGCAACTTGCTGTACAACTTCACGGTCAATGATCCCACTGCTTGGACCAAGCCGTGGAGCGGTGAATATGTATGGAAAGCCAGCTCGGACAAAGTATACGAATATGCCTGCCATGAGGGTAACTACGCCATGGGCAATATTTTGCGTGGTGCGCGATTGCTCGAGCGAGAAGCCACGGCAGCGCAATCGCAAAACGGATCGCCTTAGACTGACCTAGGCGCGGCCATGAGCATCGAAATCCGACCGGCAACAGCTCTAGAAATGGGCCAGCTGGGGCTGATGGGGGCCTACTCCTATGGTGGGGCGTTTGGTGACGGACCAGACAACGTAGTGGCTACTGGCA
>NZGX01000010.1 GCA_002691085.1 Rhodospirillaceae bacterium
AAATATATTTTGAGAATTTTATCGATAATTCTCTTAATTGAGCATTAGTATCATTACCTTTTCTCCTAATTTGTATCATTTTAGGATACCAAGGTGTTCTTTCCCCCTTGTTTAGCCAGTACCAGCCACAGGAAATTCCATTTGATGGTAAATGCCATATTCTTTTCCCCAGGGCACCTGCAATTTGTGCAGTTGTTGTGCTGGTTGAAATAAGAAAATCACAAGAAGCAATTTGTGAAATTGGGCCATCTAGATCTTTAGAATATTGTATTTCTTTATCAATATGTATCTTAATCCCGAAATAGTTATATACATCTCTTAACTCTTCCTCCTGGGTATTATATTGGGTACTTAATATAACTATTTTCCTTTTCGAATTTTTAATAATCTCAAAGAATGGTTTCCAATTTAACAATTTAATCGTATTTTGTTCGCCATATTGCTTATTTTCACTTCTCCAGGATAGACCAATAATGATGGGGTCTCCATGGTTATTAGAAACCAAATTCAAGTATTTTTGTTTTAGAGTTTCTACTTTATTATTATCAGGGATTAAATATTGATTATTATTTAAAAATTCTGAATCATTGGTTCTTAGGAATTTAGATGTATCAAGTATAGGGCAGGATATGTAATTCTGAAAATTTCTTGATGAAAGATCAGGATTGTCTTTACTTAGAATATCTACATTTGGAAATGATCTTTTAAAAATTGTTAAAAGCCTTTCAGAACATAAAAGAGTTAATTTACTAACATAATTATTAAGATCATTTATAAGGCCTGCTTGAAGTATCTCGTCTCCTAATCCTTGTTCTGTCCACGCTAAAACCTTTTTATTATTTAATATTTCATTGTCCCATAATTTAGAATTAGTCTTGGGTCTATTTTTTTTTATACTTTCTTGGTAATTCCTAAATTCATAATGTTTCCACCCCTTTTTAAAAGATTTTTCAGCAAGCAAGACAAGCCCTAGATTAACATTTGCATTTATATGTTCGGGGTCTACGCTAATTATTTTTTTAAAATATTTTTTAGCTTCATCATAATTCTCCATTCCTCTAAGGATATAACCAATATTATTTAAGATTGATAAATCATTTTTGTATTTCTTTATTATCTCTTTATTAATTGATAATGCTTTATTAAGTTTATTATTTCGAAGATATGATTCAGCTCTAAGTATTTCAATTTTTTTGTTATTTTTATATTTATTAGATAATTTATCTAATAATGTAATAGCTTTGGTATATTTTTTTTTATATAAATGTATTTTTGCTATTCCTAGGGTTGCATCAATAGAATCAGGATTAATCTTCAATACTTTTTTAAATTTAGACCCTGCGTTGAGATATTCTTCTAATTCAGTTAGAAGTAAGCCTTGATTTATAATTATATCTTCCGAAAAGACTTTTTCTATTCTTTCAGCTTCTTCATAAGCTTTAATAGCTTCTTGAATCCTCCCCATACCTTTAAGACATTCTGCATAAATTGTATAGGCTGAAGAGTTTTTTGGGAATAGATTTATTGCCCTCTTAGAAAATGATAAGGCTTCTGTTTTTTTCCCCATTTTAGTTGAGATTAAAGCTAGGTTATAAAAGTAATCATCTCTTGGGGGATTATTTTCAGAGACTTTCTTAACAAGCTTATATGCTTCATTAAGCTTACCAAGTTCAAATTTGACTAAACCTAAAAGATAATTAACTTCCGTATTTTTTTTATCGACATGAAGTATATCTTGATAAATAGCCTCTGCTTCTATTAACTGTCCATTTGAATGGAGATCATATGCTTTTTTTATTTTATCCTTAAGGTTATCCATAGACCCATATTCTTATTATTCATAAACTGTTTTATTTTAACTTCTGATTACATCCCTCTTTTACGTCTTGGCTTAACTTGATTTCCTGTTACCAGTGTTACAACATGAGCAAGTGTCGCGATGAAGATTAATGCAAAAAATATTATTAACAGTCCATAATTCAACATTCTTGGTTTTGCTGGGTCAGGAGGCTGTTTAGCCTTATGATAGAAATATAATATGATACCTATTTCTATGAAAAGAAAAATTAATGTAATGATTAGTTCTATTTGCATTTTATTTTTTAGCCAAGTATTGGTTTAATTTTAAAATTATCAGTTAAAAAAGGATCTTTTATACCTTTTGGACAAGGAACAAAACTTTCCTTGCTAATATCAAGAATTTTTTCTGGAGGTTTCCCATCATCACCATCTTTCCAGTCTGTAAGACCTAGATCAATTAATCTTCTAAGATTATACCTTGCAAGCATATTGTCAGTGTAACTGTCTGCTATTCTATACCATTTAGCTGCTTTATCAAAATTCCTAACGAGTCCTCCTCTACATTGCTCATATGCTTCACCAAGACTTAACTGTGCATTAGTATGCCCCTGCCGAGAAGCCTTCATAAACCATTTTATAGCTTCTTCCCAGTTAGGAGTTTTAACTCCGCGGCCTCTCGATAACATATGTGCATACCAATATTGACCTTTATCATAACCATTTAAAGCAGATTTTTTAAACCACTTAATAGCAATTTGATCATTCTGCTTTGTACCCATTCCAGAGGTATAAGATGCACCAAGAAGATATTGTGCTCTAGGATCATTTTCATTAGCGAGGCTTTGGAAAAGTAAAAAGGCTTTATTTGGATTTCTTTCTATTCTATCTCCATTAGCCATTCGCATCCCAAGAATCAGTGAAGCTTCAGTATTTCCGTTAAGTGCCTGATTCTGAACAATTTTAGTATCAATGCTTCTTAATTCATCAGCATTAGGGTACCAAAATTTACGCGTCATTTCAGGGTCCTTCACTGCTGCACAATTTGCAACTAGTAAAACAGTTATTATCAAAAACATATTCCTTAACATTTATTTTTCTCCAACTATTTTCTGTGAAAAAATTTATTCTATTTTTTCGAAGGATTCTGATAAATTATTTAACTTTGAACGAAAAGCATCACGTATTTCTCTGGCAGTACTTTGGCTATCGATAATATAAGGTGTTAGTAATACTATCAATTCAGTCTTCTGGAGAGCTCTTGACTGCGTTTTAAAGGCATTTCCTATCAACGGAACATCCTTAAGGAATGGTATGCCAACATCACCTTCACTAAAGTTCTCTGAAATTAGTCCTGCTAGTAGTATAGTTTCTCCATCATCTACAGATAATGTTGTTTCTATTCCTCGTGTTAAGATAATGGGGCTTTGTATATTAGATGTATCATTGTTTTGAGCATCACTTACTTCCTGACTTACTGTTAACTCAACTCTTCTACTTGAATTAACAATCGGTTGAATATTTAAAACTATTCCAGTTGATCTATATTGAACTTGCTGAAGAATATTACTTGTACCAAATGTTGACCCGTCAGGTGCAGTTTGTTGTGTGGTAATTATTGGGACTTGAGTTCCAACTTGCATTGTTGCAGATTTTCCACTAGCTGCTACTAATCGTGGGCTTGAGAGAATAGAAACTTTACTTTTATCAGCAGCTGCATTCAGCGCTGCAGTAAAATCACCTCTATCCTGTATAAGATTTGCTAGTATACCCCCATCAGAACTTACAGAAATTTGATTCTCTATTGGCATATCAGTTTCTGAAAAATTTAATAATACACCAAGAGATTCTCCCTTATCCAATGTCACTTCTGCAACTGTTGCTTCGATTAGGACTTCATAAGGAGCTCGGTCCATTTGTTCTGCAAGTGAACGAAATTGCGCATATTCCTCGGCTGTTCCTTGAAAAATTATTGCATTTCTCCCAGTATCAACTATTACTTTACTAGTCTGGATATTGTCATTTGCATTTTCTCCTTGATTTTGTGCGCTATTTTCCCCTAAAAGCTGACCTATTATTGATGCTATATCTTCGGCATTAGTATTTTCGATTGGATGATAGTATACTCCCGTCGCATTTATGGTTTGTCCAGGCCTATCTAATTCTGAAGCCCACTCCATAACATGTTGTAGGTTTTCTTCTTTAGAGGCAAATACAATAATCTGGTTTAGTGCCTGAACTGGTATGAGTTTTATAGGTGCATCACTTTCACTATTTGATTCAACGGCATAACCCTCTGCTTTAAGGACAGTAATTAATTGTTGAGTAAGTTTATCTGCAGTCCAAAACGCGGGTGATATTTTTAGACTTCTGTTTCCTGCAAAGTTTGGTTGATCAAGTATCTCAATAACTTCGCTAGCTGCGGCAATATCTTCGGCTGTTCCTAAGAGCATAAGAGCGTTTGTATAAGGTACTCCATTAATTCTTAATCTTCCTTTTAATGCTTGCTCAAGCCATACCTGCATTGACTTCACACGGACGTTATCGATTTTAACATAAAGAAATACGGGTCTCATATCACCTGGAACACTACTGAATGCTCTTGATCTTACTATCCTAGGTATTTCACTTTGAGCTTGAGTATTCTGGATAACCCTATAAACATTGTTCTGATAAACTACACTAACTCCATAGTTTGTTAGAACTTGAGTAACTAATTGGTAAAAATCATCTGGTTTTAATGCATCAGATGTTCTTAGAGTTACTAATTGTTCCTTTTGAAGGACCTGACTATCTATTTCAAAGGTGACTTCAAGTAATTCTCCAAAAACTGTATTAATAAATGCTGGAAGCCTAACTCCCTCAAAATTTATACTAATACTTTCACCGCTTAATGGGGGAGCTTTTGAACTTGTAATAGGGTCTCCTAGGCTTCTGCCACTTGGTGTTCTAGGCCCAGGCTCAGATAAAATTTCATTTCTTCCTGCATTTACTCCTAACATCTCACGTTCCTTTTCTTCATCAATTAATTTCTTAATTAATAAAGGTTCTGTAATAGGTGTTCTTGGCATACCCGAACAACTTATTAGAGGTAATGTTAATAAGAGTATTATGAAGTAATTTTTGAATTTCTTTATCTGGGATAGTAACATTATATTTCCCATCACTTATTTTCCTTATATAATTTTTTATTAAAAAGAGAGAGGGTGCGAACTTCATCTTTATTTTTTACTGAGATACTATTTTTTGAAATTTCTAATAATATTTCACCATTTGGGAAAAGATCTCCCACTGAGATAGGTATGATTTTATCATTTGAGAGATCATTGATTAATGCAAATTTTTCTTGGCCATCTTCAATTATTCCAATGATTTGCCATTTCCCATTAATTATTTTATTTTTATCATTCTCTTGAATAGCTTCAATGACTTCAGGTTTACCTCCAAATAGGGGTAAAGCGAGAATCGTATTGATTTCAGAAACTAGTTTTATTTCAGGAGTAATAGGTAGGGACCAATCTTGATTATCCATTTCACTAAAGAGTGAGGAATTTGTGCCAAAAAAAGAAATAAATATAGCTAAAAAGATTGAAAAGCTAAGAATGCAGATATTGATCCTATATTTATTTATCTGTCTAATAGTAGTTAAATAATATTCCTGAGGTAATATGTTCATAAAAAACCACCTTTTGGTGAATAAAATGTAGAAAGCTCCATTTCTATCCTGTCATTTCTACCTGCTCTAATTATTAATTTCTCAACAACAACCCAAGAATTATTTTGTGATACAATGTTAAGAAATTTAATTAAACCGCTTTCTTTTAACGGTGTGATGACTTTTGCTCTAATATGTTGAATTCCTCTGACTCTTTCTTCTTCAGAGAGCATTAGGTCATTATTAATAGGGGCCCTCGTTAACTGTACTCGTCTTACGTCTACCCCATTATTTTTTAAGTTTCTTCTTATCCAAGCCTCAAAATCTGCCTCTGCAAGACCGGGAGTTTCTCCCGCCCATAAATTTCCTTTTAGTTGATTTAGAACTTTTTGTGACTGTTCTTCTCTCTCTGACCAGTTTTGTTTTCCTATTTGAGACTTTAGTTGGGAACTTTCAAAAAGTATTTTTTGAAGATCATTCATTGCCTTATTTGTAGTATTAAATAGTGATGATAATATAAGAAAATAAATTATTATAATACCACTGAGTGATATTAACTGCAGTCTTTGGTTATTCTTTATTTCTTCGATAAATTCAGTTTTTTTAGAGTTATACAATATTCTTATTTCTGAAATAGGATCCGTCAAAAAATTCATCTATTGATCTCCTGTTTCGTTTTAATATTCATTTTTAAAATTTGTCTTGTTCCTCTTGTGCTGGCGCTGACATTATGAAAGAGATAATCTTTTTCTAGATCCTTTATCAGGGAAATAGAATTAACTTTATCATTAGATTCAAAACTGAACTCAAGCTTTCCAGGTGCATAATCCCAAGTTATCAGTGATAAACCAAGAGGGCTTATTTGACTGTGTATACTTGATAAAATTTCTATTTGGTGAGGGTGATTATTCAACGATATTAATTGTTCTATGGAAGATAAATTACTTATAGCATTTCTTCTTTGAATTCTAATATTTTGAGTATCTTCTTTAATTAAAGATAATTCATTTTGAGTAGTAATCGTCATGACCTTATATGTCACATATTGTGTTAAAGTAAATAATAATGGAAAAGCTAGTATTGTTGCTAAAGATGTTGTTATAATTTTATTTTTTAAAAGATATTTGAGATTTCCTATTCCCAAATTATCTCTTAACCAAGGAACTTCAAGCCAATCAGCATTATCTTTTTGAATTTCTTTAGAAGAATTGTTTTCTGATATAAATCCAGAATTTCTTGCAAACAAGGTCCACTCTAATTGGTTAGGTTCTTCTTTCCACCAACGAGAAACTTTTAATAAACCATTATCCCAAATCTGTCCTTCTTTACCAGAACCAGAATCAACTAATCTTATGCCTGAGACCATAGGTCTCCTTATAAATGCTCCGGGAATTATTTCGCATGAGTTAGGATTTACATTATTTTCTTTAATATCTTTTTCAACGAGATTAGCGTCCCATACAAATACGCTTGCCATGTTCCCTTTCCACTGGTTGCAGTATTGGGTTTCTTTAAAAGGAGACCATGCCATTATTTTTAGACGAAGCGCAGCCTCCCTTTTTTTACCTTTAAGGGTATTAGGTAAGGTAATACAGGTGTGTTTTAGTTTTTTCCGATTTGGGACCCAAATTATATTTTCTTCAGACCCAGGATTAACTTTAACTTTATCCTCCCCGTCGATGTATATCTTCGGGGCTGGGAAAAGTTTCTTCTGTATTAACGGATAAAAATGGTTTTTTAGTTTCATTAGGTATTTTATAAACATAATCTATTTGCCATGGTTGGCTCGCGTTTCTTGGTAAAAGGGTTAGTGAAAAACGTGTATGCTCTCCTGTATTATTCTTAATAAGATCTACAATAAAACATCTTCCCGGGAGGAAACTGAAAAAGAAAGGTTGCTCATTTAATATTACTCCGATGGAGTCTCCAACATCTCTAGTATTTCTTAATGGAACTTCCTTCCTTAATGCTATGAGAATATTTGAATTAGTTTCTGAAACTCCATCAATAAATGTCGAAAGAGCCTCTTTTGGGGCTGTATTTGGATTAAAACCAGATGATTTACATGTTGTGATTATTGGCCTTTCAAAATGTTTATCCCAAAGTTGACTTAAATTTGTCCAACCTAAAATTCGTTGAGCTTCTAAAGGGGTCACTAAGAAACTATTTGAGGGGGGGTAAAGACCTAAATCAATATAAGTATTTTCTTCCGCACCAGAGAGCCTTCTAAAGTTATCTTCGTCCCTGTAGTCTAAGAGAGCATCTGCTAACGCATTATGATTTGTTTCAGGTACCTCTAAGGTATCCAGCATATTTTTTAGAAACTTCAGATTAACAGTGTTTAAATTAACTAGTCCCTTTCCATCATGAATTCTTACTGTATATTGATTATCACTTGACATAGTATAACTACTACCGTCCAGCCTAATCAATTGATCGGATGTAAAGTCAGCATTTAAAATATCATTAAAGGAACCACCCTTTGGTGCATTGATAAAGTTTCCTACTTGCAATCCTCTATATGTATAAGGACGACGTGCAAATATGAACGCTAACTCATTTCTAATATTAGAAAAAATTAAATTTGCTTCAGACTTTTCTTTAATTACCAATGCATTATCGGTTGCTTCAGATACCCACTCAGACATTAGAGCAGATACTAAACCCATTGCCGCGATTACCCATAGGGTTAAGGGTAGGATAAAACC
>NZGX01000011.1 GCA_002691085.1 Rhodospirillaceae bacterium
GCACTTGATAAAAGAAATATTCAAAAACAACTCTTAAGAATTGTCCCAGAAAAAAAGAGCTTTGATATTCAGTCTGCTGTTATATACAAAATACACAAACGAATTGTTAAGTCTTTCAGACAAGGAAAAATAATTTTGGCAGGTGACTCTGCTCATCTTAATAGTCCATCAGGGGGATTTGGCATGAACGGTGGGATTCATGATGCATTTAACCTATGCGATAAACTAATAAAAATATTCAATGGGTCCAATGATAATCTTTTAGACCTATACTCTAGACAGAGAAAATATGCAGCAATATCTGATATTCAAGAAACATCTGACCAAAATTATAAGAAGCATAGGGAGAAGGATCATAAAAAGAGACTCGAAGCCCTAAAAGAACTACAAAAAATTGTAGAAAATAAAGACGAGCATCTAAAATACCTTAGAAAGACCTCATTAATCACATCTCTAGAAAATGCGTCAAAAATAGATTAATATGTTTTAAATATTATAAAAATTTATTATTATTAATTATATTTATTAATAATATGAAATCTTAATATTATGATTACACAAAAGAAACATGCACTTCTTCCTAATTCATCTACCGATGAAAAAGCAAGGCAGGATTTTACTGGTCAGCTGGGTAAACACATCCATAATAACATATCTCCTGGAAACAAATTAATTTACGACCAAAAAGTTTTACCCAAAATTATATTAGAAAAAGGAAGAAATCCAAAAAGCAGACATGAAATTAGAAAGTATATGAATGGAGAGCCTTTCTATCAAATAGCAAGTGCATGTCAGCAAAAAACTCAAGAGATGATGTGGAACTCAGTTGATGAATCAATACATAGACAAAGAGAAAAATTGATTCATAAAGCAAAAGGTATATCTTCAGGAAAAACTATTGGGTCACTTAATCTTGATGAAGATTTTATTATACCTTCTTATATTTCTGAAAATGATCACCACCATATGCCGGGTGGATATAGTTCCAATCTACTAGAGGGAGATATAACAGCAGGCGCCTTATATGATAAAGGTGCATATATCTATACACAGGGTTTATTTGGTCCACTCATGGATGGAATTGGAAAAGCTGCTACCATAAAGATCAAGAGTTCTTATCCTTCTCTAAAACCTAAGAAAATTCTTCATATCGGATGCACCGCTGGCGCTTCAACCTGTGCAATAGCCAATGCTTTCCCAGAAGCAGAGGTTCATGGCATCGATGTTGGGCCTGCTTTACTTAGATATGCACACGCTAGGGCAGAAAGCTTAAATATAAAAATTCATTTCCATCAGATGAACGCAGAGAATCTCTCGTTCGAGGATAATAGTTTTGATCTAGTTACCTGCCTTGCCTCTTTACATGAAATGTCACTTACCGCAGTACAAAATGTCTTCAATGAGGCATTCAGGGCCCTTAAACCAAAAGGACTTTTTCTAGTTTCCGAAATACCACCATATGAAGGTCTTGATCCATGGACTCAGTTTGTCAAGGACTGGGACACACTTAATAATAATGAACCTTTTTGGGGCAAAATGCATGAAATGGATTTATGTTATGTAGCCCAATCTGCAGGATTTAATCCAAATAATTATAAAGATGGATTTGGTCCTGGTGTTGCAGAGGCCAATGCCATGAGTAAATCCGTCGAAGTTAAGAATGAAAAGTTCATGGGTTCCACAAGAGGTGGTGGGAATGCATGGTATGCAGAGATAACAAAGTAAGAAACTAAAGAATGCCAAGGCCCCATATTGAATTTATCCAAACACAAATGCTTGATTGGGAGAGATCAAATATTAATTCTTCGGCTCTTGTTAAAAATTTGAGTTTTGATAATAGTAATGGTGCATCAACAAATATCATTAGGTATCCGGAAAACTTTGAAGCCAATACCAGTCATTACTTAGAATGTGATGAAGAATTTCTTATTCTTTCAGGTCGCATTCTCATAAATGAGAATTCATACGCCAAAGGTGATTATGCCTTTTTCCCAAGTGGGTATTCTCGCCGGAAAATTAAATGTGAAGAACAAACAGATATTCTTACTTATTATGAAGGAAGAAACAAACCCATATTTTCCAAAGAAATTCAAAATATAGACCATTCAAGACTCGTTGTTAAATTAGAGACAATAAAGGCAGATTGGGGAAAAGCAACAGATCCTAAAATTGCTGCACTTGGTGTAAAAAGATTAGAATTAAGATCAGACCCTATCAATGGAGAGAAAACTTGGCTTTTAGATATTTCCCCCAACATGATGGACTCAGAGTATGATAAGAAGGAAGTTCATCCTGTTGTTGAAGAGGTCTTTGTTATATCTGGTGAGATGCATCTTCCTATGGGAGTATTGAAAAAAGGGGCATATTTTTGGAGGCCTCCGAATATATCACATGGACCTGTTGGAACGAGAAAGGGAGCAACTGGTATCTTTAGATCTAAAGGTGGCCCCTTAAAGACTGAGTGGTCAAAAGAAACCTATCAAGTTATTTGGAGTGCAAAATACGCACCAATCTTACCTAAAGGCTTACTAAGTAAACTTAATGTAAATTATGATAAAAACATTCCTTATTGATAGAATTATTTATTTTTATAGCAAATAAATTCGCAATAAATGTTGAAATGCTTTAAGAAGTATCAAATTAATTTTTTTGGTGATTATTGTGCTTTCACGTACTCCAGGTCGTTTTGCTGTATTGTTTATTTTAGTTACTATCCTGCTTGACGCCATCACTTTTGGAATTCTTGTTCCTGTTTTGCCAGCACTTATTACCGAACTAACTGGAGAACCTTTAGGTAAAGCTGCTACCTATAATGGACTCCTGATGTTTATTCATGCATTTATGCAATTTATATTTGCTCCTATATTTGGAAATCTAAGTGATCGTTTTGGTCGAAGGCCAGTACTTCTCATCTCAATGAGTATGTTTGGTATAAACTATATTGTAATGGGTCTGGCAACTTCAGTGACATGGCTATTCATTGGGAAATTATTTGCAGGTATTGCTGGAGGCACTGTAACAACTGCGAATGCATATATAGCTGATATAAGTAATGCAGAGAATAGAGCAAAGAACTTTGCACTTATAAGCGCTGCAATGGGTTTAGGATTTATATTAGGACCAACAATAGGTGGAATTTTAGGTGAATATGGAACAAGAGTGCCACTATTTTTTGCAGCATTCCTTGCATTCATAAACCTAATATATGGGTTTTTTATTCTTCCTGAAACACTGAAAAAAGAAGATAGAAGAAATTTTTCATGGGCGAGAGCTAATACTATAGGAACCTTCAAGCAGATGAAAAATTTCCCAATAGTTTTTGCACTTTTTGGGGTTTTGATATTTCATCTATCTGCGCAAGTTTCGCATCCCAGCGTCTGGGCCTTTTATACAATGCTGAAGTTTGATTGGTCAGTTCAGCAAGTAGGTTTTTCTCTAAGTGTTTATGGGTGTATGACACTTTTTGTTCAGGGATTTGCAATTGGGTATATTGTTAAACGAATAGGGGAAGAAAAAACAGCGATGATAGGATTAATCACCGCATCAATTTGTTTTATTGGGTTTGCTAGCTCAACAGAAGGATGGATGATATATGCATGGTTAATACCAGGCGGATTTGCTGGACTTGCTTTACCATCAATACGTTCAATTATGTCAAAACAAGTCCCTCCGAATAGGCAAGGAGAGCTTCAGGGTGCTATAACAAGCATACAAAGCTTTGTAGCTATGTTTGCACCATTAATGATGACTCAAATATTCAATACCTTTACAGATAAAAGTTTTTCTTATTATATTCCCGGTGCACCGTTCTACACCTCTGGAGTTATAATATTTATTGCATTTATCTTATTTCTTAGATGTCTAAAATTAAATAAAGAATCAGAAAGCTGAAAATTTAATAATCATAGGAAGTTTTATGGGATCAGATATTTACAAAGGTTTTGTCAATGTTGGCAAAGGGCAAGTTCATTATAGGATTTGCGGCGAAGGTCCACCTATAATACTTCTTCATGATTCGCCACGGTCATCGGTATTACATTTACCTTTATTAAAATATTTCTCTAAAGAATTTTCTGCAATTGCAATCGATACACCTGGTTATGGGAACTCAACTCCTTTAAAGAAAGATGAGCAGTTAGAGATTGTTGACCTTGCAAATGCTCTTTCAGAAACAATACTTGGCTTCAATTTAGAAAAATGTCCAGTTTATGGTTTCCATACAAGCTCTAAAATTCTTCTTGAGTTTGCGGCAAGACATCCAAATAGAGTCTCACTAGCAATAATGGATGGCCTCTCTTTACCTGATGGTGATACTGACCATGATTTCATTGCAAATTATATGCGTCCATTTAAGATTACTAATTCAGGGAGTTATCTAGCAGAAGAGTGGACAAGAGTGAGAGATTTTCAGAGATGGTTTCCATGGTTCCTTAAGTCAGGAAAAACAAGGCTTCTTTCTAACCAAAGAAATATGGAGTTTATGCACGCTTATTGTATGGATCTTTTTATGGCCGGTCCCCACTTTTCAGATGCCTATGCTGCTGCAATGCGTTATAAGGCTGCAAAAGTAGTGCCTAAAGTAGAGGCAAAGTCTGTCTTTATGGCTAGGCAAGATGATGTACTTTATCCATTTTTAGATAGTCTTCCAAAAAACCTCCAAGCAAACTGTAGTGTAGAACGATTATCAAGTGATATTGAGCATTGGAAGCTAAGGCTTTTAGAATTATTTAGAGAAAATTCTTCTTCAAACTCAGCAAAAAACTTCATACCCCCAAACCCACTTAGTAACCCGCTTGAAGGCAATCTAATCACCAAAGGGTACGTTCGAACAAAAGAAGGTCAAGTTTTAATTCGTAGATGTGGTAATGGAAAAAAAATTCCTATATTATTTCTTCATGACCTACCCGGAAGTTCAAGAGGGGATGAAGGGTTTATTAAACTTCTGTCAAAAGATAGAATTGTTTATGCTATCGATCTACCTGGTTGTAATGACTCAGATAAAATCAAAGAGTCTAATCCAAAAAAATATATAGATTCAATCAGTCAGGTCATTACAGAGTTAAATTTAGAAAAAATAGACCTAATATCGGCCGGAATTTCAACATCACTAGCTATTAAATTTTCAAGTTTATACCCAGATAAAGTTAACAAGATCGTTTTAGATGGTATAATTCTAGGGAATGAATCTTATAGAAATGAAATAAGTAAAAACTATCTAACTGACCTTAAACCAAAGATTGATGGTTCTCATCTGCATGCATGCTGGCACATGATTAGAGATCATAGTATTCAATGGCCTTGGTATGATGGAACAAAAAATGCAATTAGAAGAATAGACCCTGAATTAGATGCCATGAATATTCATGCTCGATTAGTTGATACATTAAAGCAATGGAGTAATGCATATGATCCGATTAAAGCGAGTTTTGAAATTAATACAGAAGAAATTTTACCTAAACTGAAACAATCTACACTCCTTATATATGGAGAAAACGACCCAAAATACTCTTGGGTAGAAAAAGCTAGCTCACTTATCAATCAATGCAAGACATATAATTATTGTGCCGATAAAAATGCCTTGGCAACGAATATATTATCATACTTAGATGATTCATAATTAGGTCCTTAAAATTTTTCCATCTTTAATTTCCCAAGTTTTACCACCTACTAATTTACCTGCAACAGGCTTCCAGGGGAGTATCTTTACTTCCTTCCAAATATTATTTTTAACATAAGGGTCTCCTTCAAATAACGACATTGCTTCTTTCCTAGTATCTGACTCATAAACTAGAATTGAGCCTTGGTATCCTTCAGTTAATTCTTCATCGTTAAGAGGACAAGCACCGGCAATTACCACTTTATCCAACACACTCTCAATATACTCAAGATGCTCTACCAAAAGATCACTTCTTTTCTTTTCCTGGTTCCCATCATCAACGCAAATAAAAGCAAATTTCATTTTTTATCCTAAAAAAAAGCCTGTAATCCTGTTTGCGCTCTCCCAAGAATTAAAGCATGAATATCATGCGTCCCCTCATAAGTATTTACAGTTTCTAAGTTAATCATATGTCTCATTACATGATAATCTTCCTGTATACCGTTACCTCCAAGGATATCTCTTGCATCCCTTGCAATCTTAAGTGCAACTCCAGCGTTATTTCTTTTAACTATCGAAATTTGCTCTGGAGCACATTTACCTTGATCAATCATTCTACCAACTTTGTAGGATGCCATATAACCTAAGAAAATCTGAGTTTGCATATCAACAAGTTTTTTTTGAATTAGCTGAGTCTGAGCAAGAGGCTTACCAAACTGCTTTCTATCTAGCGCATAATTGCGTGACAAATGCCAACAACTTTCAGCAGCACCCAATGCACCCCAAGAAATACCATATCTTGCTTTATTCAAACATCCAAATGGTCCTTTTAAACCTTCTACGTTTGGTAGAATGGAATTCTGGTTAACCTCAACTTCGTCTAAGATTATTTGACCTGTTAAGGAGGTTCTCAATGACAACTTTCCTTCAATCTTAGGTGCAGATAAACCTTTAGTACCTTTTTCAATTAAAAAACCTCGAATTTTTCCATCTTCTAATTTAGCCCAAACCACAAATATATCTGCAATTGGTGAATTAGAAATCCAAGTTTTTACTCCATTTAAAACATATCCATTATTGTTTTTTCTTGCTTTTGTTATCATGCTTCCAGGGTCTGAGCCTGAATCTGGTTCTGATAAACCAAAGCACCCTATTAAGTCTCCGCTTATAAGCCCAGGAAGATATTTTTGCCTTTGATGCTCAGATCCGTAGGCTGCAATTGGATAAATAACCAATGAAGATTGAACACTAAGCATTGATCTATACCCAGAATCGATCTTTTCAATCTCCCGGGCCACTAAACCATAGGCTATATGGCCTAAGTCTGAACCGCCATATTTAATGGGTGCATTAACTCCCAATAAACCTAGAGCGCCCATCTCTGGATAAATACTTGTATCAAATTTTTCTTCACGAAATGATTTAATTACTTTGGGCAAAAGAAAATTAGTTGAAAAATTTTTAGCAGTTTCTTGAACCATCTTTTCTTCGTTAGAAAGTTCATCATAAATTTTAAAAGGGTCTTCCCAGGAAAACTTTCCCCATTGGGTTGAATAATCGACTTTTTTTCCCTCTTCGTTTTTGATTGATTTCATTATATTTCTTTGTAACTATTTAAGTTAAATAATGCTTATTTATACGCACCAAACATATATATCCCACCATTATTTTTTGGATTGGACTTAATTTTATCTTCCCTCATCTTTGCCTCATGTGCGTGACGGCTAAATTGTCCGGACCAGCTTGGGTAGCTTTTATGATGACGGTCAATATGCTGAGAAGCTTCAAATACTTTGTCTTTGTCAAATCCAGCTGCTAGCATTTCTTCAACAATGTTTAAGCTATGCAGCTTAGCCCAGTAAGGCTCTCCATTGTACCAAGCATCCCAGTCTCTCACAAACTTTTCAAAAGCTTCTGTATCCTCGTCAAAATTTGGCTGTTCCATATGAAGCATTAGCCCGCCAGATTTAAGCATTGTTAATGACTTTCGTAAAATACTCCTCATTGATTTAGCAGAAATTTCATGGAAAAACATTGCTGAAATAATAAGATCTGCAGTAGTTTCTTTAAACTCAGAAAATTCAAAATCAGCCTGTTTAAAGATCACATTTTTTACACCCATATCCACTGCCCTTGCATGTCCATATCTAAGCATAGGTGCGGCGACATCTATGGCAAAGATCTGTGAATCTGGAAATGCCTGAGCAATAGGCAGTGTATTGATACCGGCCCCTGCGCCAATGTCATAAATCACCTTCGGGTGAAAACCATTATTATTTTCCTTTATCCATTTTGCCATAGCCCTACCAACAATATCACTCTTGGGACCGGTGCCTCCTGCAACGGTAGTAAAATGACCAGCCTCATAATTGGCAGGAGCAGAAATATCTTTTTCCATAACTTCAGTGTAATAACTACCTGGCATACAGTGGTTATCTATTGCTCTTAAATAGCTAGGTATCTTAACATTTTCATCAAGCTGCAAGGTTTCAGGGTTTGTTTCGTTTAATCTGTTAGACTGATTAATAAGCTTATGAATTTGTCTAAACACTATTGATCTGCCTATCTGATGCCTCATTTCCATTGTATTTCTTCTAATTGCAGACCATGCCTGATAAATAGTATTTTCCTTGATAATATTTCTTACCTCTACAGATGTTTCTGGTTTTCTTCCATATTTTTTAATAAAACTTGGTTCAACCTTATTTTTATATACTTGAGAAACCCCAGGAAAAAGAACATTGCCAACATGGATATTTAAATTAGCTATAAAATTCATTCTTGAATTTTCGTCATGGTTTACTTTTGGAAGAACCTTATGGCGGTGTATACGACTATAAGGTGGTGGGAGAGGAATTTTATTTGTCATAGCTATTTCTTAATTTGGTTTCTTGTTTTATTGTATTTTTACAAAATTTATATGGTCAATATTAACTTTATCTATATTAAATGAACCTTTCAATAGCCCTTAAGGTATATAAAAAGAAAAATTGAAAAAATGAGCCAAACCCTTATCCAAAAAATCCTATCAAGAGCATCAAATAGACCTGAGGTTAAAGTCGGCGAGATAGTAACCTGTGATGTAGATATAGCAATGATACTTGATTCTGGTGGCCCTAGAAAAATTTGGCCAAGATTGAAACAGTTGGGTGTTGGAGTTTATGATCCTGAAAAAGTTATTGTAGTTGCAGACCATTTTGTTCCAGCCGCAGACCCTCAAAGTGCTGCTATTCTTAAATTAACAAGAGACTTTGTAAAGAATTACGATATCAAACACTTCTATGACATGGAGGGGATTTGCCACATAGTAATGGCTGAAAATGGGCATCTTCAACCTGGGTTATTTTGCTGTGGCGGGGACAGTCATTCGACAATGGGAGGAGCATTTGGCTGTTATATGGCGGGTTTTGGTGCAATTGAAATGACTGGTGTTGTGGTAACAGGAAAAATTTGGTCAGTAGTAATGGATACAATAAAAGTCAACTGGGAAGGTTCCTTTTGCAAAGGGGTGACTGCAAAAGATATTATGCTGTTTCTAGCAAGAAAACTTGGAATGGAAAATGCCTTTAAAGCAGTTGAATTTGGGGGGACAACGGTTAAGAACATGTCTATGCAAGAAAGAATGGTGTTGACAAATATGGCAGCCGAATTAGGAGCAGAAACAGGACTAATTGCCCCAGATAAAACAACTCTTGAGGCAATAAGATTGAGCGGAATAGAACCAAAACATGACGCCTTGAGTTGGAAAAGTGATGATGATGCATCTTTTTATGAAATACATAATTTTAACGCTGATAATTTATCACCCCAAGTTGCTGCACCTCATAAACCTTCTAATTCTGCATCAGCTGAGGAATTTGAGAAAGAAAATATTAATGTTGATCAGGCATATATCGGAGCTTGTGTTGGTGGCAAACTAAATGATCTTCATATGGTAGCGAAAGTACTGGAAGGCAAAAATGTATCTTCAAAAACACGGTTGTTAGTTGCACCCTCTTCAAAAAAAATTATGGCTCAAGCAGCATCAGATGGAACATTAGAGACCATCACAAAGGCAGGCGGTATAATTCTACCTTCTGGATGTGGAGCATGTGCAGGATTAGGTGCTGGTGTGATAGCAGAAAAAGAGGTGTGTATCTCATCCACAAATAGAAACTTTCAGGGCAGAATGGGCTCTAAAGACTCGTTTGTCTACCTAGCATCTCCATATACTGTCGCAGCAAGTGCAGTAGCTGGGAAAATTATTGATCCAAGAGAATTAATATGAAACATAAATTACTTAAGGGAAAAGCATGGGTATTTGGAGATGAAATTAATTCAGATGTAATGGCTCCGGGAATTTACTTTAAGGAATCTATGGATGTTATGGCCTCTCATTGCCTAGAAGCAATTGATCCATTATTTGCTAAAGAAGTTAGACCAGGAGATATAGTTGTTGCTGGAAGAAACTTCGGGGTAGGATCTGCGAGAGAACAAGCGGCTCTTGCATTTAAAGAACTCAAGGTTGGAGCAATCATTGCTAAATCTTATGCTCGAATCTTTTACCGAAATTCTCTTAACTTTGGACTACCAGCTCTTATAAGCGAGTACGTAAATGAAATAAGACCAAAAGATGAACTTATAATAAATCCTGTTTTAGGTGAGTTGGAAAATCTTACAACAAAGAAAAATATTATTATTAGCCCAATACCAGAACACCTTATGGAAATGATTTCAGCAGGTGGATTAATGCCTTACCTTAAAGAAAAGATAGATAATGGTGAGATAGAAGTGAGGAAGAAATGAAGTGGCTCATGCTCATAAACTAAGAACCCTCTTAAAACAGAACAGTATAAATCTCGTTCCTGGTATCTATGACGGGTTTACTGGCTTATTGGTAGAAAATGCAGGCTTTGAATGTGCTTATGTTAGCGGTGCAAGTATTTCTTACTCACAACTTGGAAGATCAGATATTGGGCTTACAACGCTAACAGAGGTTGCAAACACAATTGCGCGCATCCGTGAAAGAATACAAATTCCTTTAGTTGTCGATGCAGATACTGGTTTTGGAAATGCGCTAAACGTTCAGAGATCAGTAAAGCTTCTTGAAAATGCTGGGGCATCAGGAATTCAAATAGAGGATCAAACAATTCCAAAAAGGTGTGGGCACTTAGATGGTAAAGACATAATTAGCCAAAATCAAATGGTTGGAAAAATTAAAGCGGCAAAAGATACGATAAAAGATGAGAGTACAATAATTGTTGCAAGAACAGATGCAATTGCAGTTGAAGGATTTGAAGCTGCCCTATCAAGGGCCGAAGCATATTTGGAAGCGGGAGCAGATATGTTATTTATTGAAGCACCTACATCAATTCAACAAATGGAAGATATCGGACAAAAGTTTCGTAAGAGAACATCTTTATTAGCAAATATGGTTGAAGGAGGTAAAACCCCAAGGTTAAGCTTACAGCAGTTAGAAAAGTTGGGCTTTAATTTTATTATTTTCCCAGGATCTATGATTAGAACCTTTGCATTTGCAGGTGAGGCTTATCTTAAAAGTTTAAAACAATTTGGATCTACTGATAAAGTACGAGATAGGATGTTGGACTTTAGTCAACTTAATGATTTATTAGGCACTAAGGAACTGTTAGATGAAATAAAAAAGTACGATGAATAAAAAAAATTTAAAAAGAATATATAATATAAGTTTTCCAGAGATAATTTTGTATATGAGAGGTGAATAAAAAAATGGAAACATCAGATAAAACAGCGAGACAGATATATAATGATGTGAAAGCCAATCCAGCGAGAAAAAAATTTGGCTTTGGAAAAAAAGCAGCCCTAATAAATATTGATCTTCAAAAAGCCTATACACGAGAAGACTTATTTAAAACAGCATACGAAACTGATCCAAGACAAATACAATATGTTAACGAGATAGCCGGTTTAGTTAGAAGTAAAGACTGGCCTGTAATATGGACATATGTTGCCTATCATGACCACGGAGATGATGCTGGAGTATGGGGAACTAGAACGAATACAGAGGATAGTTTACAAAATATTAAGTTCGGTTCAACCAGATCAGAACTAGATGATCGGTTAGAAATTAAAAAAGAAGACCATATCATAGATAAACGAATGCCATCGGTTTTTTTTGGCACCCACATTGAAATGCTTCTAAAACATCATGAGGTTGATACATTATTAATAACTGGGGGCTCTACTTCTGGCTGCGTTAGAGCCA
>NZGX01000012.1 GCA_002691085.1 Rhodospirillaceae bacterium
TAATTTCATTTATTTGCTCATTATATTTTTTTAAAAATATGATTTTTATATTATGATATGCATATATCTTATATTACTCTTTAATTTCTTTATTTGGAAATTATCTTTATGGATAGAATTCTAGAAAACTTATATTCAAAGACTTATCCAATCTTGGTGTTTATTTTTCTATTTTTTTTTGTATGTATTGCTTATATTCCTCATACGTCAAGTAATGTTTCCATTGGGAAATTTTCGTCGCTACCCATACCAAGGTTTATTTCTCTAAAAACCGAACCTGTCTACATGAGAAGGGGTCCAGGAATTCGGTATCCTATTTTATGGGTATATCAGAAAAGAAGCCTTCCTCTAGAAATCATAGAAGAGTTCAATACATGGAGAAAAGTTAGAGACCCAGATGGGGCTGAAGGTTGGATACACCAGAGCATGCTAACTGGTAAGAGATCAGGCCTAGTTATGAATGACTTAGCTGAAATGTATAAAGGTTCAAATTCTCGGAGTGAAGTTATGGCAAAAATAGAAAGAAGTGTTATTTTAACTATAATTTCTTGTCCTAAAAAAATAAACTTCTGCAATGTAAGATATAATGATCTAAAAGGATGGATTAAAAAAGAAAATCTTTGGGGAATATACCCTGATGAGATTATTTAGTTAAATTAGTCTATTTAAAATCATTAATTAGAGAGTCTCTAACCTCCTCTGTTAGCATTGCAGAATGACTGTAATTATCGTGTTCAATAGAAATATACGCTACGAGTTCTTTATTTTTAAATAATTCCTTCTGCAAACTATTAAACTTAAAGTGTAAAAAGTGGACCGATGAAGTTTTACCGTCGCTATTAGTCCTCTCAGTATCATCAGTTGGAATGGCTAGAATTTTTTCATTATTAATATTTATTGAAATTTTATCTTCAATATGACCTAGCATATGTAGTTGTTTCTTTCTCCTATCAGCATCTTCAATTTCAATAAGCAATGTTGCAACAAGTTCATTTCCATCTGGCAAAAGCGGGTTGTAAGCTTCAATTTCATCATTTATTTGTTCATCACCTCCGCCTTCTATAAAAAGCATTTCTTGTATCTGTGACCACAAAGTTATGTAGTTTTCAAAATGAAAAAGTACAAAAGGACCAACGTGTACACGCCTAGCCAACTTTCTCTGCATTAAGGATCTTCTATGTTCTTTTCTGATCTTTTTATATTCATCCATAGGCATAATATCATCTGCTGTAATTCGTCCTGCATTTTCATTTAAAACAACCATTTTATTTATTTCCTAAATTAATTATCTAATCCGTAGGCTTTTGAAAGAAGCTGAATTGGATGTAGAGTTTTATTTTCCATAATATTTTTATTGTCGCTAGGTTCCAATCCTTGGGATAAGTGTTTTGCTGCAAGGGGACATTCAGAACATGTATATTTTGGGTTATTTGTCTTAATTTTTCTAATTGTACCTTTTGCAAACTTCATAGCATTTTCAAAATTCTGTTTTTTAACACCCCATGATCCACCGTGACCAGAACAGCGCTCTATAACATTCACATTTGCGTTTGGAATAAGACGAAGCATTTCTGCACCTTTAGCACCAATATTTTGAGCTCTACCATGACATGACAGATGCAAAGAGATAGGACCCTCTAAAGGGTTTATTCCAGGAGCTAAACCAATATCTTTATTGAGCTGAACAAGAAACTCAGAAATATCATAAGTCAATTTAGATAACTCTTTAACGTCTTTATTTTCTGGAAGCACTAGAGGCCATTCTGATTTCATCATTAACGTGCATGATGGTACAGTTGAGACAATCGGGATTTTTTTTTCTAGAAATGGTCTCAATTCCCTTGCTGTTTTTTCAGCATTTTCAGCAACACGTTTAATATCACCCTGTTCAAGTTGAGGCATCCCGCAGCATCGTGGATAGACAACATGAGATTTGATACCGTTATAGGCTAAAACTTTTAAAGCTGCATCCCCAATAGAGGGTTCATTATAATTAATAAAACAAGTAGAAAAGAATACAACTTCTTTACCATAAGAAGGGGCAGAATTATTTATAACAGTAGGAAATTTTTTTGTTTTGGAAACAAATGTGTAATTAAAAAACTTAGGAAGCTCCACACTTTTATGTATACCTATTACTAGTTGCATAAACTTCCTTGTTAGAGTATTTGTTTTTTTTGTTATCCAATTAAATATTGTTGATAGAAAAGATGAGATTATTTTACCATTTCTATCTATTTCTGTAATTTGTCTATCAAAAAAATTAAGCTTATTTTTTGAGTTTTCAAAAACGCGATAACGCAACATTAAATGAGGGAAATCAATATTGAACTCATGAGGTGGAACGTAAGGACATTTTGTTAAGTAACACATGTCACATAAGGTACATGAATCGACAACACCCTTAAAATCTCGCGAGTCAACACCCTCTAATTCTTCATCATCTTTTTCGTCAATTAAGTCGAATAATTTAGGAAAAGAATCACAAAGGTTAAAACATCTCCTACACCCATGGCATATTTCGAATTGTCGACGCATTTCAGAATCGATTTTGCTGTCATCAACAAAATCTGGATTTTTCCAATCAATAGGTAGGCGAGTTGGAGCATCCAAACTACCTTCACGCATTTTGGCCTCAATAAATCGAATATAATTTAATACTAGCGGATTGTAGTAACCAGAATTCTATAATTCTAGCTAATAGAATCTAAAGCCTTTTGAAACTTCCCAGCATGTGACTTTTCTGCCTTTGCTAGAGTCTCAAACCAATCTGCAATCTCTTCAAAACCCTCTTCTCTTGCAGTCTTAGCCATTCCTGGATACATGTCAGTGTATTCATGTGTTTCACCGGCAACTGAAGCTTCTAAATTAATTTTTGTACTACCTATCGGTAAGCCTGTTGCAGGATCACCAGCCTCTTCTAAATACTCAAGATGACCGTGTGCATGTCCTGTTTCTCCTTCAGCAGTGCTTCTAAAGAGAGCTGAAATTTCATTTTCACCCTCAATATCAGCCTTCTGAGCAAAGTATAGATATCTTCTATTTGCTTGACTCTCGCCTGCAAAAGCAGCTTTCAAATTGTTTTCTGTTTTACTTCCTTTAAGCTCTGCCATTTTTTCACCTCATATTTTACTGTATATTTTTTTTACGATAATTTTGATTTGTTGGTTTAATTTTTTTCTTAATCATTGAAAATTTTACAGATTTTCATTTTGGATTGATTATCTCAAAAAGTCAACTAGTTTAGAATAGTTCTAAAATAAACCTAGCCATCAACTCTTATTACAACGTCCACGCAGTTTACATCAAAGCCATTCTTCTTTTCTGGCATTGGACTTATTTTAAGCTCCTCTATACTTATGTCTTCTAGTTTTCCAGTTTTTTCAAAGTAATAGTGATAATGTCTTTTGATATTTGTATCAAAATATGATCGTGATGGATCAATAGAAATTTCCCTCAATAATCCATGTGATGTGAAAACATTTAGCACGTTATAAATTGTTGCTAATGAGATATTAATATCCCTATCTATTAGTTCTGAGTAGAGTGAATCAGCAGTCACATGCATTTGTGGACCAGAAAACAGATAATGAGAAATCAATAACCTTTGCTTCGTTGGCCGCAATCCAGCATCTCGGAGTTTCTTTTCTAAATCGTTCATGCTTCTACACCTCACAAAAATCTGATTAAATATAATATATTTTACTTATAATGTTTTGGCGAATTAATATTTATGCTTGCTCAGTCAAAGTTATTACAATTAGGTAGAATATCAAACCTTGCCAAGTTGTTCAATTTCATTGTAACTGTCTCATATGTACTACAAATCATACTTTCATAGAATTCTTATAGCTTCAATCGTAGCTATAGTAATTACCTTTACTCTTGGGTTATTGGTAATGTGGTTAAACGGCTTTGTTGATAGAGATAACCCAGATACTGTAGAGGTGTTTTCTGTTTGTAAATTTGATGATGAGAATACTTCTAATGAAATAAAGAATCCTTTTTTAAAAGAAAATATTGAAATAAAATGTGAAAACGAAGATGAGACTAAACCATTAATACTTGAGTGGTTTGATAGGCTTTTTAATGAAGATTTTGATAAAAATTATATTAGGAAAAACCCCAAATAATATATAATAAAACAACTCTCTAGCTAGAATTTTTGTCAGATATTATCTCTACCTCTACTGCCATTGGTCCTTTATCTCCATCTTGAACTTTTAGTTTAACTTTTTGACCAGGCTCTAAGCGGTCTAGGTTTGATCTTTGAAGAGCACTTATTCCAATAAAGATATCATTACCCCCACCTTCTGGAACTCCGAAACCATATCCTTTTTCTGCTGCAAAAAACTTAATATCGCAATTTAATTCCGATAAAACTCCCTCAATCTTTTCTTCGTTTACAGTGGAGTTATCTACATCTTTTATATTAGCTACTTGTGGTCCTTTGGGGCCATCTGAAATATCACAAGTTATCGTTGCGCCCTGACGAAGGGTTCTCAACCCTGCCTCATGTAAAACTGACACATGTAAAAAAGCATCAGCTGCTCCGTCGGAAGGAGCGACAAAACCAAATCCTTTTGCTGGGTTGAACCACTTGACCGTTGCAGTTACGCCTGATCGGGTAATCCCAGCCTGAGGCAACGATTCCATATAAGCACTCGACCTTAGATATAACTGTTTTGTAATGTTACGCTTAAATTAGTGATTATACTAATAATTTACAAAGAAATACATAATATCAATAACTTAGTTGTTTCATTTGTATATTCTTAAGCTGTTGATATTTTAAAAAAATTGTTCGACTCCGTATTATTATTTAAATGGTATTTTGCCAGACCTAGGTGTAATCTCATTTAAATATAATATAATTACTGAATAAGAATAATATGCATCGATATTTCTTTCTTCTACTTGTGTTTACATTTTCAACAAACTTATCGGCGGAAAATATGTCACCAAGTTTTATAAATGTTAGAAGTAATGATGGAACTAATTTGAATGTTGTTCGTTTTGGAAATAATAACAGTCCTGAAATACTTTTTATTCATGGGTTTTCTCAATCTTATTTAAGTTGGAACAAACAATATACAAGTGATCTAGCAAATAATTTCTCATTAGTTACCTTTGATTTACGTGGGCATGGTTCTTCAGAAAAACCAATCAACCCTAAAGCTTACCAATCACCAGAACTTTGGGCCAGTGATGTATCAAATATTATAAATGCTTTAGATCTAAAAAAACCAATACTTGTGGGTTGGTCTTGGGCTGGTTTTATTATAATGAATTATATTAGATATTATGGGACAGATGCTATTTCAGGTATAAACCTCGTTGGAGCAAATACTTCTCTTTTGGGACCAATACCACCTCCGCCCTCTCTGCCAGAGGAGAATCAAAACTGGATGCAGCAACTAATTTCAAACAATATCGAAGATAATTTGTCTGGTGTTAAATACTTTGTTGACTTAATGGTTGCCAAAAAATTATCAAATCCAGATAGAGAAAATAATATAATCCTAAATATGCTTACCCCACCATATGTAAGAAAAGCTATGTTAGGATACCCTAAAGACAATAGCGATTTAATACAGAAGATATCAGTACCAGTTTTAATAAGTCATGGAACAAATGATAAAATAGTAAATTATCCTGATGTTGAAAAAGTTGCAAATGTCTTAACGAACTCTGAGTTATCAACATATATTGATATTGGACATGCTCCTTTCATGGAATCACCAAAAAGGTTTAATAAAGAGCTGTCTTCTTTTGTTCATAAATACTCTAAATAACGAAGCATATTTTATTATAAATTACATAAGTGGCATGTAAATTGCATAATTTTAATGCTGATACTAATAAACTTACTTACTATCACCGGTGGGCGGTGAAAGTTACCTCCAGTAAGTTTATAAGCACAACTATAACCGGCCCTTTTCTATAGTCTCTCTCCCCCCTTACTAATAGAGAGGGCTGGTTTTTTTCACTAAATTGTTATTTTTTTATTAAACGGTTCATATACAATATATAAATCTTTTCTTTGGTTGATTGATTAATAAAAAATAATATATATAAAATCATCAAATTAATCTTAAATATATTATTTTAAAATGAGCAAAAATATTAATGTTGAAATAGTTATTGTTGGAGGGGGTCTAACGGGGTCGATTCTAGCACTAGCTCTTGCAAAATGCGGTTTTGAAATATGCGTTATTGAGAAACTTAAATATCAAAATCTAAACAATATTAATTATGATACAAGAACTACCGCACTTGCTTCATCAAGTAAGAAGCTTCTTTCATTTATAAATATATGGAAAGATATAGAGGGCCAAATTGGTTTAATAAATGAAATAAGAGTTTCGGACGGTGAATCACCTTTATTCTTACATTTTGACCGTCATGGATCTATCAATGAGCCTCTGGGATTCATGATAGAGAATTCTTACCTAAGACAAATATTAAATTCTAGTTTATTAAAAAATCCAAATATAAAACTAATTTCCCCAGCATCAATTGAAAATTTATCAATAAATAATAATAATGTGAAAATCTTATTAGCTAATAGTACAAAGATTGAATGTGATTTGATAGTTGCTGCAGATGGTAAGGATTCTTTCTTACGAAATTATCTTAAGATTCCTACATATGGATGGGAATATAATCAAGTTGCAATAATTACAAATATAAACCATGAATTTACACACGATAATATTGCCCATGAAAGATTTCTAGAAGCAGGACCTCTTGCAATTCTTCCACTCAAAAACCCAAACCGCTCATCTATTGTCTGGACCGAAAATAAAGATAATGCCAATGCTTACGTAAATTTAGATGATGTAAGCTTTAATAAAGAACTATCAAAAAAAATTGGAAATTTCTTAGGTGAAACAAAAACGTACGGAGGGAAGTTTAATTATCCCTTAAAGCTTCAACTAGCAAAACAGTATATCAGAAACCGTTTTATATTAATCGGGGATTCAGCACACTCAATTCACCCAATCGCCGGCCAAGGACTAAATCTAAGTATAAGGGATATATCTGCTTTAATTAATATATTAAATGTTGCAAAAAAATATGGATTTGACATTGGTACTAAAGAAGTTTTAAAAGAATTTCAGCAAGTTAGGAGAAGTGATAATCTTTTAATGGCTGCTACAACTGATCTACTTAATAAACTTTTCTCTAATAATAATCCATCTATTAAACTTATCCGAGATCTAGGCTTAGGATTTACTAATAATTATCCAGCGTTAAAGAAAAAATTTATTATTCACGCTATTGGGAACTAGTCTTATATTTTCTTGAAGAAGCTCAAGGCTCTCTACTTAAACCCTTCTTATCAAGTTCAGAGATATATCTTTTCCAATTTTCAGAATATCCTTGCCCAAGCTCATATAACCTTTCCCATGTGTAAATACCTGTATCATGTAAGTCGTCAAAAATTAACCTAACTGCATAGTTACCAACTTCCTCAATATTGGTGATTCCAACAAATTTTCTGCCATAAACTATATTTTTTTTGCCGTTATGCCCCATAACTTCAGCTGAAGGACTTTCTACCCTTAAATATTCAGCCGGAAGATTAAATTCCTCCCCAGAGTTAAATTTAATGACAAGAAGTCTATCTGACGCCTCATATATTATATTATCTGGCCAAGGTTCATAGGGTTTGTCAGGGCACATATTAGATCTTGTGGTGGCTGTTCAATATTTAGGTATCAATACTTCTAGCCTCATCAGCTAGCATAATTGGTATCCCATCTCTTATTGGGTATGCTAACTTTGCCTGACGACTAATTAGTTCATTATTTTCTTTATCATATTCAAGTGTCCCCTTAGTTACAGGGCAGACTAATATTTCAATTAGTTTTGGATCTACTGACGTATTAGACAAGAGAGATTCTCCATAAATATTAACAATTACTGGAATACTTCATCATTTTCTGAATTACCAAAAACACCCATTTGCAGTAAAGCCAATAACATATCTGCTCTATCATTAAAATTTTTAGATTCAATTAAGGCCTGTTTTTCTCTGGTGTTAAAAGGGCAAATCATTGAAAGAGTAAGTATTAGATCTAAATCAGAGAGAGCTTCTATTGCATCTATCCTAAGCTTTAGGCCTTGAGAATCAAGATATGTTGGGAGAATATCAAAAATACTGTCTCTGTCGTATTTCAAGTCTTCCTCTACAAAACTATCATTTTCAAATTGATCGTAATTTACTTCTAAAACTCTATAACCTTTTATACTAGCAGCTTCTCGTTCTACTTTAAATCTTGATAAACCTTTAAGAGCAATTAGAAATCTACCATCCTCGGCTTCTTCAAAATAAACAATTTTTCCAAGACACCCAATTTTATATAACTCATTATCAGAGGAGTCAGGATTAGGCTGTATCATTCCAAACATTCTATCTTTACCAAGAGTGTCAGTAACTAGATTAAGATATCTCTCCTCAAAAATATTCAAAGGCAACCTACCTCCAGGAAGTAATAATGCACCACTAAGTGGAAAGACTGGTAGGCTGGAAGGAAAGATGCTTTTATGAGTTTCTTTTAATTGCATATTTTAAGTTTCTTTACGAAATAGCTAACTAAACAATATTGATGATAACTTTTTACGCCCTTGAACTGTAATTGGACTTGTTGGACCAATGGCCTCAAAAAACTTAACTAATTGCTTCCTAGCAGCATCTTCATTCCATCCACGGTCAAGTTTTATTATTTCAAGCATAGTATCCACCGCCTCAGACAAATTGTCAGTTCCATAATAAGCCATCGAAAGGTCAAATAAAACCTCTAGATTCTCTGGCTCTTCCGATTTAAGTTTCAGGAGTCTATCTATTTCTTCGTGTGTAATATTCGAGGATGTATCTTCTTTTAACTCTAACGCAGTTATTACCGAAGCGATTTCTGATTTGACAAGTGCCTCTTTTGGTAATTCTTTAATAATTTTTTTTGCAACATCATCTTGCCCAAGGCTAATATTAGACCGCAACAAACCCTCTAAAGCCTTAATATTAGTACTATCTTCAATAAAAATCCTATCAAATATTTCTAAAGACTCTTTATAGTTACCTTCATCAAAAAGATTACTAGCCTGAGCTAGTAGCTCATCAGCATTCTGATCATTTCCAACTGTTAGCTTTTCAATAAAACTTTTTAATTGACTTTCTGGAAGTGCGCCCATGAATCCATCAACTGGCTTCCCCTCTTTAAAGGCAAAAACTGCAGGAATTGATTGAACCTGCATTTGAGCAGCTAACTGTTGATTCTCATCAACGTTAATCTTAACCATCTTAACTTTACCGCCATAACTTCTAACAATCTTCTCTAACATTGGCCCAAGCTGTTTACAGGGGCCGCACCATGGTGCCCAGAAATCAACTATAACAGGTAGGTTTAAAGATTGCTCTAATACATCTTTTTGAAATGCCTGTGTATTACTCTCCTTTACTAATTCCCCTTTATCAGCTGATGTTTTAGCTGAATCAGAATTTGGATTTAAATCTCCTACAAGCATATGGCCTCATAAATTTAGTTAAAAAAGATATATAAATTAGATGCACGTAATATTTGATAAAAGCAAGAAGAACAGTCAAATTTACATTTGAACAATATAAAAAATATTCAAAGTATTTGCA
>NZGX01000013.1 GCA_002691085.1 Rhodospirillaceae bacterium
AAGTTCTTTATTAAATAATGCCCTTAAGCTGTCGAGCCATGGTGGAATAAAAAATAGAAAAATCATACACCAAAATAAATTAAAAACCTTAAAAAATGAGGTCCCGGATACTAACCAATCAATTATCTCAATTACAAGCCTCAAAAGAATGAGAATAATTAATGCTCCCATCATATTTTCACCATCTGTTAATATATAAATACCTTTCATGTCCTCCAAGGGGGTCCCGCCGGCAGTAGTGTAAAGCAAGAATGGTATCAAAAGTATAAGAAAACACATCCAGATTTGCTTAGTAAAATAAATAATTAAATTTAAAGTCTTTGCAGATGAATACCATGAAAGTTTTGGTACAATCACAGAATAGACAAGCCAAGCGAATGCTATAATGAACCAGCCAATTTGGCGATTATCAAGAATATCTTTTGGTGAATCAGACGGGGTATAAATAGGAGTCGGCTTACCTTGTAGAAGAAAAATGAATTCAACAAAAAGACATACAAAACAAATAATAGATAAAATACTAATGGCAAAGACCACTGATCCCAAAACTCCTCCCAAAATGGTATCAAATGAATATTCTTTCTGGGGATCATGATTAAGCTCAGAATCACTCCGCATCTTCTCTGATAGGGATACGACTTTAGAAGTAGAATCAACAGCCTGTATATTTTCTTTTGCTCTACTACTGACGTGACTTTCATGAGAACGATTTTCTGGAGAATCACCTACCGGATTTTTATCCGCAAATCCCAAACCAAAATCAATACCAGTATAATGTTCAAGTACAAAACCAAACATATACAAAGCCAAAAAGGGAGACCAATATGCAGCGAAGGGAATCCCTATAGTAGGTTCCAGAATTTGATAATAAAAAAAATACCCGTCGCCAACGGGAATTGCCCACATGCGGTCAGTAAATGCTAAACTAAGACTATTATAGCCAGTAGTTAAAAATTCATCTACACACAGTATTTGTTTAATTGAATTTTCACTTCCACAGTATTTTGAAAGAAACTCTAGAGCATCTGCTTGTTCAATATAAATCCAGCTCACGCCGCATATAACCCTACAGATAACAAACCAAAGACCAAGTATAAAAACCCACATAAAAAGAACCTTATTAATTAATAAAAACTTTATATCTTTAATCTTATATCTCTTTAAAATTTACTAATGTCTTCTCTTTCCTTAGGGTTGATAGAGGAGTTTTAGCGAGTTGCACGGTTAAATCAACTGTGGCTAAAGCGGTAATCATAATTTGCCGAAGACTTAACTCGTTTAACTTATCTTATTCTTGTAATAATTCTAACCTTAATTCTGAATAGATTTAGCTAAAAAAGTACCAGAGCTAGCCACCAAAAATACAGTGGCGGAGGGACAGGGATTCGAACCCTGGGAACCCAAACTGGGTTCACGGATTAGCAATCCGCTGCATTACCACTCTGCCATCCCTCCGGATATAAACAATGAAAACTTAATATTTCTAATATATTATTTCAATCATTATTAAGTTAATTGTAGATTATTTAATTATTCTAATTAATATTAAATAGATTTTAATGCAAGCTTCCAAAATGGAGACCTCTAGATGCTAGAAATAATCTTAATATCGTTGATATTATACGTAATCCAATTCTGGGCTATCCCCGCTCTGTTAAATGTTAATAACTTTACTTATCTGCTTTCGAGTAGAGATGGAAGAGTTCAATTATCTGATGCAACAAAAAGAGTTATAAGAGCTTCAGAGAATCTTAAGGAAAGCCTACCCATTTTTTTAACCTTAGCAATACTTTCTATTATAATGGAAAAAGATAACACTTTACTTGCGTCTTATTGGCTAATCCTTAGAATTGGTCATTTTATAACATACTCTTTTGGTATAATGTTCTTATACATAAGGTCTGTTATTTGGATTGGGTCAATTGTGTGCTTAATATTAATGTCTATAACTTTAGTAAATTAATTGTAAGCTTATCTATACTTTTATTTTTACTCCAATATTCTGTCTCTATAAAATCTGAAGAGATGAAATCTGCATTTTCCGGTCAATTAGATATTGGAGGCTCGTTAACTAGTGGCAATACCGACACAACTAGATTAGATGTAGAGATAAATATAAGGAATTTAAAAGGAAGGTTTGAAGATAATTTTAGAGTTTTAGGTGCTTTTTCAAAAGACAATAAGGAAACAACAGAACAGCGCTTTCTAATTTCTTACGAGTCATACCTAGAACTTAGGAAAAATCTATTTGGTTTTAGTTACATTAAATTTGATGATGATAATTTTTCAGGGTTTAATTATGAAATCGAGGCATCAGCAGGGTCAGGCTATAAACTGATTAATGAGAAGGATTTGAGGATATTAATTCAGGGAGGGCCTGGTTATAGGTACAGCAAAAAAATTAATGGGACTTTGCCTCAAGTACAAACTAATACTCTTTCAAATAGTACTCTAACTGCCAGAGGCAATATAAGATTGGAATATGATATTTCTGATGATGTCTTTCTTTCTAATAATCTTTCAATAACTTGGGACTCTCAACGCACGAGAATAGATGAAAATATTTCTCTTACAAATAATTTAATTGGTAATATCTTAACAAGAATATCATTGAATATTAGACATAATACTAATCCACCTGAATTTAGAAAAAAAACGGATACAAATACTAAAGTTTCAATAGTATATAATTTTTAATAATTATAATTTTTCAGATAATACTTTATTAACCAGGCCAGGGTTGGCTTTACCTTTTGTCTTTTTCATAACCTGGCCAACAAACCAACCAATTAATTTTGTCTTACCGCCTTTATATTCTTTAACCTTATCTGGATTTTCAGAGATTACATCTTCTACTGCAGCTTCAATTGAACCTGTATCAGATATTTGCCTTAAACCCTTCTCTTCAACAATTGCCTCTGGAGATTTTTGTTCTTCTACCATTATCTCAAAAACATCTTTTGCTATCCTACCGGAAATTATATTTTTCTCTATAAGACCTATAAGCTGACCAAGATTTAATGCTGAAACTGGACTTTCTTTTATTGAAAGTCCCTTTTTATTTAAAACTGAAAATAAATTAGTAATAACCCAGTTTGCAGAAATTTTTGGATCTCTGCCTTTAGTTACAATTTCAAAATAATCTGCAACTGCATTTTCTGAAACTAAAACACCTGCATCATATTCAGCCAAATTGTACTCACTAATAAACCTTGACTTTTTCTCGTCTGGTAACTCAGGTAAATTTTGTTTAATTTTATCAACATATTTTTGATCCAGCTCCAACGGCAATAAGTCAGGGTCAGGGAAGTACCTATAATCATGGGCAAACTCTTTAGAGCGCATAGGTCTTGTTTCTACTTTTGATTGGTCAAACAATCGAGTTTCTTGAAGAACTTCTCCATTAGTTTCATAAATATCCACTTGTCTTTTCGCCTCGTATTCAATGGCCTGCATGACAAACTTGACAGAGTTTACATTCTTAATTTCACATCTAGTTCTTAATTCTTCTGAACCAACGGGTCTGACGGAAACGTTAGCATCACACCTCATTGAACCCTCATCCATATTGCCATCGCAAGTGCCAAGATATCTGAGAATAGACCTTAACTTTCTTAAATAGGCTCCAACTTCTTCAGGTGAACGCATATCAGGTTTAGAAACAATCTCCATTAACGCAATACCCGATCTATTTAAATCAATAAATGATTTTTCTGGATGTAAATCATGAATTGATTTACCAGCGTCTTGCTCAAGATGAAGTCTCTCAATGCCAATACTTCTTGTTTGTCCATCTGACATGTCAAGTTCGATAACACCTTCACCAACAATAGGCAATTCGTACTGACTGATTTGATACCCTTGCGGTAAATCAGCATAAAAATAATTTTTTCTTGCAAAAACACTTTTTAAATTTATTTTAGCTTTTAGACCAAGACCAGTCTTGATTGCCTGCTCAACACATACTCTATTAATAACAGGAAGCATGCCAGGCATACCTGCATCAATGAAGGACACTTGTGAGTTAGGGTCTGCTCCAAAATTGACTGATGCCCCCGAAAACAACTTAGACTTAGAAGTAATCTGAGCATGAACTTCAAGGCCAATCACTACTTCCCACTCTTTAGTACTCCCTTTGATTACTAACGACATCTTACAACCTCATAATTCTAGGTTTTTATTAAAACTAGAAGAATTTTCTAAAATATTAGCGCAGTTAAAAACTGTTCCCTCATCCCATCTTCGTCCAATAAGCTGCAAGCCGAGTGGAAGTCCATTAGAATGAAGTCCACAAGGAACAGATATTGCTGGAAGTCCTGCTAGCGATGCAGGAACTGTGAAGATGTCGTTTAGGTACATTGAAATAGGATCTGAAATTTTATCACCCAAAGGGAAGGCCGTACCAGGCGTTGTTGGAGTAAGTATTAAGTCTACATTTTTGAACGAATCCAAGAAATCATTGTAAATAAGCTGCCTGACTTTTTGAGCCTTCAAGTAGTAAGCATCATAATAGCCTGCAGATAATGCATATGTGCCTAAAAAAATCCTTCTTTTAACTTCTTTCCCAAAACCTTCCGAACGGGTATTAGAATACATTTCATCAAGAGAGTTTCCATCTACCCTCAGACCAAACCTTGCCCCATCATATCGCGAGAGGTTTGATGATGCTTCTGCTGGTGCAATAATGTAATAGGCTGGGAGCGCATACTTTGTATGAGGTAATGATATTTCTACAATTTCTATTCCTGAATCTTTAAGCCATTCTTTTCCCTTCTCCCATAAATTTAAAACTTCACTATCTAATTCATCGGAAAAATATTCCTTTGGAATACCAACACGAAGTCCTTTAGCTGTTGATGAAGCAAGAGATTTAAAATCTGGTACTTCAATATTAGCAGATGTTGAATCTTTAGGGTCATAGCCTGAGATGATTGATAATAGAAAAGCAGAGTCCTCTACGCTTCTTGTCATAGGGCCAGCCTGATCCAGTGAACTTGCAAATGCAACTATTCCCCATCTTGAACATCTACCATAAGTTGGTTTCATCCCAACTATTCCACAGAATGCAGCTGGCTGACGTATAGAACCTCCCGTATCAGTTCCAATAGATGCGGTACAGAGATTTGCCGAAACAGCAACCGCAGACCCACCTGAAGAGCCTCCCGGCACCAGAGGTTTATCGCTATTATTTAGTTTCCAAGGATTAACTGCTGATCCAAAAAAACTGGTCTCATTTGACGAGCCCATTGCAAACTCATCAAGATTTGTTTTTCCTATGAAAATTGCACCAGCATCCTTTAATTTTGAAGTAACAGAACTTTCATATGTAGGTATGAAGTTATTTAATATATTTGATGCAGCAGTAGTCCTTATTCCTTCAGTACAGAATAAGTCTTTAACACCTATAGGTATCCCCTCTAAAGGACCTGATTGACCGTTTCCAATTTTTTTATCTGAAACCTTTGCGCTTTCTAGAGCACTTTTTTCTAAAATAGTAATAAATGAATTGAGTTCCTTTTGCTTATCTATCTCATTAAGATATTCAGAAACTAATTCAAATGAAGAAAACTTTTTTTCTTTTAAACCCTTAGAGATTTTGGAGATAGTAAGACGCGTTAATTCTGACATCATTCAACAACCTTTGGTACTTCAAAAAGGTTATCATTTTTAGAAGGAGCATTTTTCAAAATTTTTTCCTGATACCCACCGTCATTTACTATATCTTCTCTTTTAAAACTCTTAATATCTGTTCCACCTGTCATAGGCTCAACCGACTGAGTATCAACCTCCTTTAGAAGTTCAATCCAATCTATAATACTACCTAATTCTCTAGAGATATTATCGAGCTCATCATCCGACACGTTAATTCTTGATAATATAGCAATTTTACGAACAATTTCCTCTTTCATCGCCATAATTTACTGTCTCACTTAACTTTTAAACTAAAAAAATAAAGATTTATAATTTTTTATCATAAATGATGTATCATTCAGTATGACTATCTGCAACCCCGATGGTATAAAATTGAGAATTAAAAAGCACCAATGTCTTTTAGGCTTAGATATTGGATCTAAATCTATTGGTATTGCACGCTCTGACACAAACCTTAAAATAGCAACACCTGCGCTACTTATAAAAAGAACTAAATTTACTAATGATGCCAATGACTTAGTTAAAATCATTAGTGAGGAGAACGCTGGAGCCCTCGTTGTTGGGTTACCCCTAGAAATGAATGGTAAGGAAGGTAAGCAGTCCCAATCTACACGGACATTCATAGACAACTTTCTAAAAATTAAAGAAATTCCAGTAGTTTTCTGGGATGAAAGATTATCAACAAAAATTGTAAATAGACTTATGATTGAAGAAGCTGATCTAAGCAGAAGAAAAAGAAAAAAATCTATAGATAAGCTTGCTGCTACATATATCCTCCAAGGCCTTCTTGATTACTTATAAGTTTTTTCTATTAAGATATCCATTTAACAACTTGTCTAATTTGCTGTATTAGCATATAGTCCACCCCCATGCGTGATCAAGTTTACCCTCACCGTGACCTGCTTGGGATTGAGGGGCTATCCCCTCCAGAAATCATTCATCTATTGAATTTATCTGATAGTTATGTCGAGTTAAATAGAAGCTCAGATAAGACATCCAAAGCACTTGAGACTTTAACAATAGTCAATCTTTTTTTTGAAAACTCTACTAGAACTAGAACCTCTTTTGAACTTGCAGCATTACGACTTGGCGCAAATGTAATAAATATGCAGATTGGGGATAGCTCCATTTCAAAGGGAGAAACCCTTATTGATACCGCGGTAACATTAAATGCAATGCATCCTGACGTTCTTGTCGTTAGGCATCCCCAATCTGGTGCTGTTAAACTTCTATCAGAGAAAGTTAATTGTTCGGTAATTAACGGCGGTGATGTTAGCCATGAACATCCTACTCAAGCTCTTTTGGATGCTCTTACAATACGAAGACGTAAAAATAAAATTGAAGGTTTAAAAGTTGCAATTTGTGGAGATGTTGCACATAGTCGAGTGGCTCGTTCAAATTTTTATTTGCTCCTTACCCTTGGAGCCGAGGTTCGTGTAATTGCTCCCAAAACACTAATACCAAGTTTCTTATCTAATCTAGGAGTAGAAATTTATACTGATATGAGGGAAGGCCTGAAAGACTGTGATATTGTAATGATGTTGAGAGTCCAAAAAGAAAGAATGGTAGGAAATTTTTTCCCTTCAACAAAGGAATATTTTAGATTCTTTGGTTTAGATAGGAAAAAATTATCCCTAGCAAAACCTGATGCATTAATTATGCACCCGGGACCAATGAATAGAGGAGTAGAAATAGATTCTGACGTTGCAGATGATTTTGAAAGAAGTGTTATTAGAGAGCAAGTAGAACTTGGAGTTGCTGTGAGAATGGCAGTGCTTAAACTTTTATCAGATAATTTATTAGAAGAAAAAAATAAGAAAGTTAAATAAAGATGCTCAACGATAACATCGAATTTACTCTATATAAAAATGCACGAATACTAGATCCAGCAAACTCGTTAGACTTTTTGGGATGTATTTTAATTCATAAAGATACAATTCATGCTGTAGAAAAAGATTTAGATAAAATAAAAATTACTAAAAATACAAAAATAGAAGACTTAAATGGATTATGTGTTTCTCCGGGTCTGGTAGATATAAGGGTTCAAATTGGAGAGCCTGGTGAAGAACATAAAGAGTCTATTCTAAGCGCTGTTCAATCCGCTGTTTCTGGCGGGATAACTTCTTTGGTGTGCTTACCAAACACAAATCCTGTCTTAGATGACCAAGCAACTGTTGAGTTTGTAAAAAGAAGAGCAGACTCACATAATATGGCAAGAGTCTTTACCTATGGTGCAGCAACAAAAGGTTTAAGAGGTAAAGAGTTGGCAGAGATTGGTCTGTTAAGTGAATCTGGCGCACTTGCTTTTACAGATGGAATTAAGGCAATAAGTGACGCAAGAATTATGCATAAAGTTCTATCCTATGCTTCAACATTTAATTTGCTTGTAGTTCAACACCCCGAAGAAGAGTCATTATCTAATGGAGGTGTAATGAATACTGGAGAAATGGCTACTAGACTAGGTCTGCCAGGTATACCTCGTGAAGCTGAAATCATTATGCTGGAGAGAGATTTGCGCCTAGTTGAAATGACAGATAGTCGTTACCATGCTGCACACATATCGACTTCAGAGAGCGTAGAAATAATTACTAAAGCTAAAAAGAAAGGATTAAAAGTAACATGTGATACATCTCCTTTTTATTTTAAATTAAATGAACTAGCTGTTGGAGATTATAGAACTTTTTCTAAACTTTCACCTCCACTCAGAAATGAGGATGACAGGAAAGCTATAGTTGAAGGATTAAGGAATGGAATAATAGATGTGATTGCCAGTGACCACTCTCCCCAAGATCAAGAGAGCAAGAGAATTCCATTTTCTCAAGCAGCATTTGGGGGAAGTGGTTTAGAAACATTATTAGCAACGTCATTGGATCTATATCATAATGGAGATCTATCACTGTTGGATATTTTATCTAAAATAACAATAAACCCTTCTAAGTTAATGAAGTTAGATTCTGGAACATTAAACATTGGAGCACCTGCAGATTTAATTATTTTTGATCCCAATAAATCATGGAGAATTGTAGGTGATAATTTTATTTCAAAGTCAAAAAATACACCATTTGATGGAATGCCTTCACAAGGTAGAGTTGTTAAAACTATAATAAATGGAGAAATAGTATTTAACTCAATGGATAAAAAATAATGGGAATAGAACCAAACTTATCTTTCTTTATTCTAGTAGTTATGTGTGGTTATTTTGTTGGCTCTATCCCGTTTGGCTTTCTTATAACTAAATTATTTTCTTCAAATGATATAAGAAAAACAGGTTCAGGAAATATTGGTGCAACAAATGTCCTGAGAAGTTCAGGGCCACTTCTAGCAGTAATTACACTCATCCTAGATGCTGGAAAAGGATTTATCGCTGTAATTATTGGAACCAATATTATTGGAATTTACTCTATTCAAGAAGCTTCACAAATTGGCGGTTTAATTGCAGGAGCAGGTTCTGTTTTAGGGCACAATTTCCCTCTTTGGTTAAGATTCAATGGAGGTAAAGGCGTTGCTACAACATTAGGAATGATGATTAGTTCAGTACCACTTGTTGGTTTTATGGCTTGTGTTATATGGATATGTATGGCAATTATTTTTAGATACTCTTCGGTTGCTGCATTAATTGCACTTGCTACTTCCCCAATTTTTGCATTGATTTTAGGTATGAAGAATCCAGCTCTAATGTTTTTAGCGCTTGCAATACTGGGCTGGGTAAGGCATTGGAGTAATATAAATAGATTGATTAAAGGTGATGAGCCCCATATAGGTAAATAAATGAATCAGATTGTAATAGTTGAATCCCCAGCAAAAGCAAAAACTATAAATAATTACCTTGGAAAGAACTTTATAGTTCTTGCGTCATATGGCCATATTAGAGATCTCCCTAATAAAGATGGATCAGTAAAGCCTGATGAAAATTTTTCTATGGACTGGGAAGTCTCTGATAATTCAAAGAGCAATCTTAAAGCGATTGCTGATGCTGCAAAAAATGCAAATGAAATATATCTTGCTACTGATCCCGATAGAGAAGGAGAAGCTATCTCTTGGCATGTTTTAGAAGAACTGAGAAATAGAAAAATTTTAAAAGATAAAAATGTAAAAAGGGTAACCTTTAATGCAATAACAAAGAATTCAGTACTTGAAGCTATGAAAAACCCTCGGGGTTTAAATATGGAACTTATAGATGCATATTTAGCGAGAAGGGCTCTTGATTATCTTGTCGGATTTAAACTTTCTCCTGTCTTATGGAGAAAAGTACCCGGAAGCAAGTCTGCTGGAAGAGTACAGTCTGTTGCGTTAAGACTTGTCTGCGAGAGAGAGCTTGAAATAGAAAAGTTTATACCAAAAGAATACTGGGATATAAGTGTTGAATTAGAAAATGAAAAGAATAAGAAATTTAAAGCTAAGTTAACTCAATTAGATAATAAAAAGTTAGAAAAATTCTCTCTTGCTGATGAAAAATCAGCTCAGGAAGCAAAAAAAGTAATTAATGAAAGTAACTTTTGTGTAGAAGATATAATCAAAAAGGAAAAAAAGAGAAAACCTTATGCACCATTTACTACTTCGACAATGCAACAGGAGGCTGCAAGAAGACTTTACTTTGGTGCAAAAAAAACTATGGATACCGCTCAGAAACTTTATGAGGGATTTGAAATTAAAGGTGAAACTGTTGGTTTAATAACTTACATAAGAACTGACGGAGTACAAATTGACCCCTCTGCTATCCAAGAAATTAGGGACTTCATAAGTAATGATTTTGGAGGGAGTTACCTTCCAAAAACACCTATTTTATACAGCTCTAAAGCAAAAAATGCACAAGAGGCGCATGAGGCAATAAGACCAACTGATATTTCAAGATCACCCGATAGTATGAGTACTATTCTAAACAAGGATCAACTACAACTTTATACTTTAGTGTGGAATAGAACAGTTGCAAGCCAAATGGAATCAGCAATCTTAGACCAAGTTTCTGTTGTGATAACCTCAGACGATGCACAAACTAAACTAAGAGCCAGTGGGTCTATGATTAAGTTTGATGGTTTTTTAAAAGTTTATGAGGATAAAAAATCTGAGGATAATGAAAACAATAAAGAAAATAATGAAGAAAAAATTCTTCCACCAATGTCTAAAGATGAAAAAGTGAAGGTAAAAGAGGTAGAACCAAAACAACACTTTACCCAACCACCCCCCAGATATTCTGAAGCAAGTATTGTTAAAGCAATGGAGGAATTAGGAATTGGTAGACCCTCAACATATGCATCAATAATACAGACCATTCAAAATAGAAATTATGTAAGGCTTGAAAATAGAAGATTTATACCTGAGGACCGTGGGAGAGTGGTCACAGCATTTTTACAAAACTTTTTTACAAAATATGTTGAATATTCATTTACAGCTGATCTTGAAAATAAATTGGATGAAGTTTCAGATGGGAAGCTTCATTGGAAAGATGTTCTTACTGAGTTTTGGAGTGATTTCATTAATGCCATTGAGGATACAAGCAAACTAAGAATCACTGAAGTAATAGACACACTAGATGCAATGCTTGAACCTCATTTATTCCCTAAAGATAAAGACAACCCTAATCCCAGAAATTGCCCTACATGTAAAGATGGGATATTGTCTCTTAAATTTGGCAAGTTCGGTGGCTTTATTGGATGTAAAAACTATCCTTCATGTAAATATACACGTCAACTTTCAAATAGTGACAATGCTAGCTCTTCTCTAGATTTACCAAAGATATTAGGAAAAGATCCAGAAACAAAACTAGATGTGATATTGAAGTTAGGACCATATGGATTATATATCCAGCTAGGAGAGGAACAGGATTTAAATAAAGAAGAGGAGGAAAAAGAAAAAGAAGAAGAGAAAGTAGAAGAAAATAAGGAAGCTAAAACTAAAAATAAAGAAAAGAAGAAAAAAAAGACTAAAAGAAAAATTAAACCTAAGAGATCAGCGGTTCCAAAGGGAACAGACCCATCAACTATTGAGCTTGAAAAAGGTCTGAAAATTTTATCTCTTCCTCGTGAAATTGGGAACCACCCAGATAGTGGTGAATTGATCCTGGCTGGTATTGGACGCTTTGGTCCATACTTAAAATATGGAGATGCATATCAATCAGTTCCACCTGACGATGATATATTGGATTTAGGACTTAATAGAGCTGTAACAATTATAGAAGAGGGTAAAAAGAAAAAAGGCAGTAGAAGAGTTGCATCTTCTAAAACACTGGGAAATCATCCCAAAGGGGATAAGCCGGTAATGCTTAAAGAAGGAAGATATGGACCTTACGTAGAATACAAAAAGGTTAGGGCAACAATTCCAAAGGATATTGACAAAGAAACAGTTTCTCTTGAATTTGCTATTAAGCTGATAGAAGAAAAAGAAATTAAGCAATCAGAAAAAAAGAAAAAAAAATAATAAGTAAGAAGATATCAAAATAGGATATCATAGACCCTATAAATATTATTTATCTATAATAATAAGTAAATTTATTAAACTACCTATAAAATATATTTGTAAACCTTGATGAGCAGAAAATATAAAAAAAAGTTAAGAAAATATTCTTATCAACCAAATACAGTGAGGATTGATGATGAAATTATTGGAATCGTCATAAAAAAAAACAAAAATTCAGTTAGTATTATACCTGTAGATAGAAAAATAAGAAAAGTATTTAAAATTAAAAATCAAAATAAAGCAGTAAAGATCGATGATCTTGTTCGCATAAAGAAGAATACAAAAGAAGAGGTAGATAGATTTAATATTGAATTAATTGAAACTAATGCCTTAGACAAGCCTCTATCCAATATATCAGTTCATAAAAATAAAATTCCATACGAATGGCCCGATAATGTAATAGAAGAATTAAAAGAAATTAAAAATTTTAACACGGTGGATAGAGAAGACCTTACAGGTATTCCTTTAATTACTATAGATGGTGCTGATGCAAAAGACTTTGACGATGCAGTTTGGGCAAAGAAAACTGAAAATGGTGAATGGCACCTCATAGTTGCAATAGCCGATGTATCATTTTATGTACAACCGAATTCTAGTCTAGATAAAGAAGCCTTAAAAAGAGGAAACTCTACATATTTCCCAGATCAAGTAATCCCTATGTTGCCTGAATTATTATCTAATAATTTGTGTTCATTAATAGAAGATAGAAAAAGGCCATGTCTTGCAGTGCATATTTACATAAACCATTTGGGAGAAATTATTAAATATAATTTTTCTCGAGCTGTAATTAAATCGAAGGCAAGGTTGACGTATGAACAGGTACAAAGCGCTTATGACGGTAAATCAGAGGATGTTCCAAAAGAGTTTTTAGCAGATATAATAAGACCATTATATGAAGTCTATGAAATACTTCATCAGAACAGAGTAAAAAGAGGCTCACTTGAGTTAGAAATACTTGAGAAAAAGATTATGATAAATAATTCAAACAAAAGTATCTCGGTTAAAAATGTCAGAAAATATAAAAGTCACAAAATAATAGAAGAGCTAATGATTACTGCAAATATTGCTGCTGCTATGGAATTAAGTTTAAAAGAGACACCTTCTATATATAGAATTCATGAGAAACCTGACAGCGAAAAACTTAAGTTGATTGACAAAATATTTGATTCATACAACCTAGGTCTGTCAAAGAAAAAAAATATTACCCCTCAGGACTTTAACAAAATTCTTAATCTAGATACTAATCTTTCTGATATACTGATTAAAAATCTTATACTTAGGTCCCAATCACAAGCAAAATATAATAATGAAAACTTTGGTCATTTTGGTTTAGGGATTTCTCACTATACTCATTTTACTTCTCCAATCAGAAGATATTCAGATTTAATGGTTCACAGACAGTTATTAAATCAGTACAAAAATATTGAATTAGAAAATTATGAAACAAATAATAAAGAAATAGCAGATTATATCTCTTTTACAGAAAGAAGGTCAGTAGATGCTGAAAGAGAGACATATGATAGATATGTCGCAAAGTTATTATTTAAGAAGAAAGGCTCAATATTTAAATCATATATTAATG
>NZGX01000014.1 GCA_002691085.1 Rhodospirillaceae bacterium
CCCATTGTCCAATATTCCCCACTGCTGCCTCCCGTAGGAGTCTGGGCCGTGTCTCAGTCCCAGTGTGGCTGATCATCCTCTCAAACCAGCTACTGATCGTAAGCTTGGTAGGCCATTACCCCACCAACAACCTAATCAGACGCGGGCCAATTCTAGAGCGATAAATCTTTCCCCCTTAGGGCGTATGCGGTATTAGCCCAAGTTTCCTTGGGTTATTCCGTACTCCAGTGTATGTTCCCACGCGTTACTCACCCGTGCGCCACTAACCATTGTATCCCGAAAGATACGGTTCGTTCGACTTGCATGTGTTAAGCCTGCCGCCAGCGTTCGTTCTGAGCCAGGATCAAACTCTCAAGTTGACTTGAATTATCCTGCACAAACGCTCACACAAATAATGTGATTGCGGATGCGCAAACTAAATCAAATAGCGGATCGCCGCCTACGCATCCCTTTCTAAATTTTTACAATGTCAAATAGCTATGAGCAGTATTATAGAAACTACTCAAAAAAAGTCCCCGCATCCTGAATAATTTCACGAACGGGGTTGGAAAGGAGTTCTATATGGTCCCTTCATTAACGTCAAGCCCGCATATTTAAAAAATGACTGATTTTGCCCAGAATACTCTTATTTTATAAGGAAAAAAACAAAAATTTTGAAAAATCAGGATATATCTGGCATTAAGGGCAAACTAAATCAAAAAAAATTAACTTATTGAAGAAAAATTTCATCATTTTTGACTAATACTAATACTTCATTTTCAAAGATTTCTTCATTCAAAAGTTTTTTTGCTAATTGGTTTTCTAACTTCTGCTGTATTAGTCTTTTTACTGGTCTTGCCCCAAAAACTGGATTATATCCATGTTTTGAAAGCCAGTCTTTAGCAGCATCAGTAACGTTTAGTTTTATATTATTATCCTCTAGCCTTTTTAAGAGAAGATTTAATTGTATTTCTATAACTTTTTTAATGTTTTCATAACTTAAACTGTCAAAAACCAAAACCTCATCAAGTCTATTTATAAATTCAGGTTTAAATGCTGAGGTAGCCAATTCCATCAAATTCTTCCTCAACTCATTTGATTCATCCTTATGAGAATTTGACATAATCAACTCAGCGCCAAGATTAGATGTCATTATTATGATGCAATTACAAAAATCAACTGTTCTAGCAAGGCCATCAGTAAGCCGGCCATCATCCATGACCTGCAACAAAATATTAAATACTTCTGGATTTGCCTTCTCAATTTCATCAAGCAATATTACTTGAAAGGGCCTTCTCTTAATAGCTTCAGTGAGAATACCTCCCTGCTCATAACCTACATAACCAGGTGGTGCACCAATCATTTTCGCAACTGAATGCTTTTCCATATATTCCGACATATCTAATCTAAGAATTGCCCCCTCGTCGTCAAATAGGAATTCAGCAAGTGATTTCGAGAGTTCTGTTTTACCAACACCAGTTGGCCCTAGGAAAAGAAAAGAACCAATTGGTCTCTTTGGATCTTTGAAACCTGCCCTTGATCTTCTTACAGCATCAGAAATTTTACTAACAGCATTTGATTGTCCAACAACTCTTTTACACAAGTATTCTTCCATATTTAAAAGTTTTTCTTTTTCACCTTTGAGCATTTTTTCAATTGGTATGCCTGTCCATTTAGATACGATGCTTGCTATGTGCTCGTCATTAACAGAGTCGGTCAAAATATTTTTATTATTTTCATGAGATTTAAGAGACTTTTCAAGTTCAGGAATAACTTGATGCTGAAGCTTACCAGCTTTTTCATAAAGACTTTCTCTTAATGCATTATCAAGGTCGATACGTGCCTTCTCAAGGCTTTCCTTAATTTTAGTTGATGCAGAAAGTTTTTCTTTTTCATCAATCCATATCTTATTTAACTCACTAGACTTCTTCTCTAATATTTCTAACTGAGAAGATATATCTCTCTTTCTTTCTAAGGAAGATTCATCTTTATCTTTCTTTAAAGCCTCATATTCTATTTTTAATTGTATAATCTTTCGATCAAGCTCATCAAGCTTTTCTGGTTTTGAGTCGATCATTATTCTTAATCTACTTGATGCCTCATCCATCAAATCGATGGCTTTATCAGGAAGAAATCGATCAGAAATATATCTACTCGATAACCTTGCTGATGCTACTAGTGCATTATCCGAAATTCTTACCCCATGATGCATCTCGTACTTCTCTTGTAGGCCTCTCAAAATTGTAATCGTATCCTCAATACTTGGCTCGGGAATAAAGACAGTTTGAAATCTTCGTGCAAGGGCAGCATCATTTTCAACATATTTTCTATATTCATCTAACGTTGTGGCGCCAACACATCTAAGTTCTCCTCTTGCTAAAGCTGGTTTCAAAAGATTAGCAGCATCCATAGACCCTTCAGCAGTTCCTGCCCCTACTAAATTATGCATCTCATCGATAAAAAGTATAATTTGACCAGAATTAGTTCTAATTTCATTAATAATACCCTTTAGACGCTCCTCAAATTCACCCCTAAATTTTGTACCGGCAACCAGCGCACCTAAATCTAAGGCAAGTAATTTTTTTCCAGATAAACTTTCAGGCACATCTTTATCAACGATTCTGAGAGCCAGACCTTCAGCAATTGCTGTTTTACCAACACCAGGCTCACCTATTAATACAGGATTATTTTTTGTTCTTCTGGATAAAACCTGAATGGTTCTTCTTATTTCCTCATCTCTACCTATTACAGGATCTAATCTTCCTTCACTGGCAGAATGGGTTAGGTCAATTGTAAATTTCTTTAGGAAGTTATTGTTATCTTCAAAATTTTTTGTATCGGCTATCTTACCACTCCTCATTTTTTGAATTTCTTCATATAATTTATCTTTGTCCAACCCTGATGACGTGAGTATATCAGACACATCAGTTTTTTTATCTATAACTAATCCCATTAATATATATTCTCCAGTCAGATATATATCTCCAGATTTTTCTGAGAGCTTTTTAGATAATTGCAATAAATAAATAACTTCTTTGGACAAAGAAGTTTTAGTTGTATCTCCAGTGGTTTTTGTTAGCTTACTGAGGGAATGATCTAATTTTTCTCTTATTTGATCTTGAGACCCACCAGAGTCATTAATTAAATTCAAATAATAGTCACCTTGATAATCAACAATGGATTTAAGAAAATGTAAGGGTAATATCTGAGGGTTAGATTCTCTTAACGCAATATTTTCTGCAGTATTAAGTAAATTTAGAGCTTGGTCTGTTAAGAAATCGAGATTCATTCTATAAGTTTCATTTAGGCTTTATATTTATGGATGAGAACTGACTCTGTAAGTAAGATATGGGTCGAAAAATTACTAATTCAAGTAAGAAAGGCTAGATATAAAGGAAACTAAATAACTTTATTCTTTTCTCTCAAAAGTTGGATTTGGCAATCCAGGTGTTTCATCTTCAGCTTTAGCGCCTTTAACAGTTATTGGATTTGATAATATCTCAGATTTATTATCAAATGAACCATTTCCTTTACTTTGAATATCTCCACCTTTTGAGCTAAAAGGAGGTTTTTCAGAAGAAACTTTTTCATTAGAGCTTTTATCATGTGTGTCTTGTATGTTTTCTTTTTCATCATTTTTTGATGAAAGACTATCCTTATGATTTTTGTCAATATTATCTGAATTATGCGCACCATTTGAATGCTGGTTTGACCTTCTTCTGTTTTCTAATTTTTCATTCTTTTCAGTTATAATTCTTTGAAAATGGTCAGCATGTTGAAAAAAGTTCTCAGCAGCCACTCTATCGCCTTGTGACAAGGAGTCTCTAGCTAAAGACAAATACTTATCTAATAACTGTTGAGCATTTCCACGATTCCTTCCTGACTGAGAATCATGCATATTTGAACGCCCTGGAGAACGTTTTGAACTGTTACTGCGGTTTCTACCCCGCCCCTTTGAACCGGAAGTCTTTGACATTTATTTTTTAAGCCAATTTGTTGGATCTAATAAAAACTCAAACAATCACTCTGTCAAAAAAACAATGACATCATCCCCAGACTTATTAGGTAAGGAATTGGACTGATTTCGACACATGCCGAAAATTTCAATGAACGAATATATAAAATACTAATTCAATTAAAGCAATGGTAGCTAGCTAAAAAACATTTTCAAGTATTTTTTTAATTAAAAGCATTTTTTTATTAATTTGAAGCAGAAATACATCTAAAATTACCAGATAAATCATTATGACAAGTAATTTTGTCAAATCCTGAGCTTAATAATAATTCTTTAACAGGGTTTTTCTGATCAAATCCTATTTCTAATACTAAAAAACCACCCTTAATTAATTTTTTCTTTACCATCGGAATAATTAACCTGTAGCTATCCAATCCATCTATACCACCATATAAAGATACTCTTGGATCATACACTTTGACTTCAGGCTGTAATTTATGAAAATAATTAGATTTAATATAAGGTGGATTAGATACAATTATATCAAATTTTGATTTAATAGGATTAAGCCAATTTCCAACTAAGAAATGAGCACGATTTGAAAAACCCAATTTCTTCGAGTTTAGAATAGCAATACGTATTGCTTCAAAAGATATATCCAAACCAATCCCAATGGCTTTTTTATACTCTGAAAGAAGAGACAGTAATATACAGCCACTACCTGTTCCAAGATCTAATATAGAAATATTCTCTCTTGGATTTATAAGTTTTAAAATAGTGTCTAATAAGATTTCAGTATCAGGACGCGGGTCAAGTGTTGCTCTACTTATTTCAAACTCAAGACTCCAGAATTCTCTTTTACCTATAATCCTACTTACGGGCTCACCATTTATCCTTCTTTCTACATACTTATTAATTTGATTAATTTGATTATTTGATACCTCGAGCTTAGGATCAAGTAATATTTTATCAATTTCACAACCAAGCGCATGAGATATAATCATTTTTGCATCAAGCCTTGGATTTTCTATTGAGCTTTCAGACATCATTAAAATAATATCGTTCAGAAAACTATTTTTTTCATAAATCATTTAATCTGGACGCTTTAGTTTGTTAAAGATGCCAATTTTTCAGCTCTTTCCTCAGCAGCCAAGGCATCAACGAGATCATCAAGGGCTTCCCCCTCGAGCATTTCCTCAAGTTTGTGAACAGTTAAATTAATACGATGGTCTGTTATTCTTCCTTGAGGAAAGTTGTAAGTTCTGATTCTCTGAGATCTATCACCACTTCCAACTTGGTCCTTTCTATTTTCTGCTCTCTCCCTATCTGACTCATCTTTTATTTGGTCATATAATCTAGCCCTAAGAACCTTCATGGCCTTAAGGCGGTTTTTGTGTTGAGATTTTTGATCTTGACATTGAACAACTATATTAGTGGGGAGATGAGTTATTCTTACTGCACTATCAGTTTTATTAACATGCTGGCCACCAGCTCCTTGAGCACGATATGTATCAACTCTTAAATCCTTTGTATCAATATTGACGTCAACTTCTTCTGCCTCAGGAAGTATTGCAACTGTTGCTGCAGAAGTATGAACTCTTCCACTTGACTCAGTCGATGGCACCCTTTGTACTCTATGCACACCTGACTCAAACTTTAATCTACCAAAAACATCAATACCAGAGATTGATGCCACTGCCTCTTTAAAGCCGCCTATGCCAATTTCATTAATATCTATTATTTCAAATCCCCATCCCTTAGAAATTGAATACTTTTCGTACATCTTAAAAAGGTCTGCAGCAAACAAGGCAGCCTCTTCACCTCCCGTACCAGCCCTAACCTCTAGCATTGCGTTTCTTGAGTCATTTTCATCTTTAGGTATCAACATAATCTTTAGTTCATTTTCTACAAACTTATAGTTCTCTAGCAAATCAGATAACTCACTTTCAGCTAGGTCCTTCATTTCTTTATCACCAGTATTTTCAGAAATTATTATATTTGTTTCTTCAATGGATGAGAAAATCTTATCTAAGTTATTTATCTTTTCTACTATAGGTCCTAATCCTGAGAGCTCTTTGCCAAGTTCTGATAAAATTTGCGAGTCTAGTTCTTTATCTGTGGACAAACGTGTTTCGATTTCGTTATGCCTCAGTTTAAGCTTTCTTAAATTATCTTTAAAACTCATAATATTTTTTTTACTTCTTTTACAAGGTTTCCTATTTTTATTTCTTTTTGTGTACTATTGGAAAGATCTTTTAAAATAAGATTTCCATTAAGAAATTCGTCTTCTCCAATAATAATTGCAGCAAACGATTTGATCTTATTTGCTCTTTTCAACTGCTTTTTTATATTTCCTGAAAAAATAATATCTACTATTATGCCATTCGACCTTAGTTCTTCCGCAAAAATTAGGGCTTTTGATATTAATTCGTCTGAGGAAGAAATTACGCTAATAATTTTATTCTGAACACCGTTTGGTTTAATAAGCATTGAGAGTCGTTCAACTCCTGCTGCCCACCCAACGCCGCTTGTTGCAGTCCCGCCCATTCTTTGAATAAGTCCATCATATCTTCCTCCGGCCAGGACGGTTCCCTGGGAACCAATTTCTTTAGTTACAAACTCAAAAGCTGTATGACAATAATAATCCAAACCTCTTACTAGTCTAGGATTCTCAATATATTTAATACCTAAATCATCTAGACCAGATTTAATATTATTATAAAACTCATTTGATTTTGGGTTTAAGTAATCACTAAAAATAGGGGCATTGGAGAGAATTTTAATATCATTTTTATCTTTTGAATCCAGAATTCTTAATGGATTCTTTTCAAGCCTAATAAGGCTATCTGAAGATAAATCTTTTCTTTTATCATTTAAAAATTTTGTTAAATCCTTAATATAACTCTGTCTACTTTCAGCATCACCTAATGAATTTATCTGCAAATTAAACTTACCCTCTAACCCTAATTCTAATAAAAGTTTATTTGCTAAAGAAATCACTTCTATGTCAGAGAAAAAACTATTATCTCCTAGAAACTCAATCCCAATTTGATGAAACTGTCTTAATCTTCCTTTCTGCGGCCTCTCTCGTCTAAACATCGGCCCTTTGTAAAATAATTTCAAAGGCAAATATTGCGCTAGTCCGTTTGAAACAAATGCTCTTGCCACACCTGCAGTTCCTTCAGGCCTAAGAGCAATATGGTTCCCCTTAGAAGTTGTAAGAGTAAACATCTCTTTACTAACAATATCTGATGTTATTCCAAGTGAATCCTTAAACACCTCAATATATTCAAGTATAGGTGTTTCTATCTCATCATATCCATATAAAGAAATTAAATCTGATGCCGCATTTTCAATAAAGGATTTTTTGTTGTAAGCATCCCATATTAAATCATGAGTCCCTCTTACAGGTTGAATTTTTTTCAAATTAAAACTCCATGTGAAAAATTATTTTGAATTAATCAACAACTATACTTTTAGACTTTAAATCTAATGCTTTTTTTTCTATTAGCTTAACAAGATGATCTATCTTTTTACTATCATCTATATTATGGTCCGCAACACCGGATATATAAACCTTATGTGCGTCACTCCCTCCACCAGTTAAACCAAAGTCTGTCATTTTTGCCTCCCCTGGCCCATTTACAACACACCCTATGATTGATACAGATATTGGCTCAGAGATATGTGCTAATTTCTTTTCTAAAACCTGCACAGTTTTTATTACATCAAAACCTTGACGAGCACACGAAGGGCAGGAAACTATCCTGACACCTTTATGTCTAATATCTAAAGATCTGAGTATTTCAAAAGCAACTTTCACTTCCTCAACAGGATTTGCAGAAAGTGAAACTCTAATAGTATCTCCAATACCCTGTAAAAGCATTTGCCCTATTCCAATTGAAGATTTTACTGTACCAGACTGAGAACCACCTGCTTCAGTAATGCCTAAATGAAGAGGATAGTCACAAACTTCTGATAACTGCTTATAAGCCATCATTGCCATAAAAACGTCTGAGGCCTTAACGCTTATTTTAAAATTGAAGAAATCATTATCTTCAAGAATTTTAGCATGGTCCATAGCGCTTGCAACCATTGCTTCTGGTGTAGGCTCGCCAAATTTATCTAAGAATTTTTTTTCTAAACTACCTGCATTAACCCCAATTCTAATAGCACAATTGGCATCTTTAGCAGCTTTTATGACCTCTTTTACTCTTTCATTAGAACCTATATTTCCAGGATTAATTCTCAAGCATGCAGCCCCAGCCTTAGCTGCCTCAATAGCCCTTTTGTAATGAAAATGTATATCAGCTACAATTGGGACCTTAACGGACTTTATAATTTCCTTTAGTGATATTGTTGACTCTTTATCGGGACAAGAAACTCTTACTATATCAGCACCTGCATCTTGTAGCTCTCTAATTTGTTTTATTGTTGATGAAACATCAGTAGTTAAAGTATTCGTCATTGACTGAACAGTAATCAAAGAATCCGCTCCTACAGGAACATTCCCGACAAAGATTTTTTTTGTCTTTTTTCTTGAAATTTTATTCATCAAGCATATTCTACTTATTTATGAAGTACTTTCTATTCATCATTTTTTGTATTAATTAAATTACCATTTATAAAAAAACTTATAGAATCATTATCAGTTACCATTACAGATAATTCATCATTTAAAGGGAGCTCATAAAGCTCCTCAACACCCAGGGCCTTTTCAGAGACTAGATCAGGACCATTCATTACCCTTAAGTAAGTCTTTCTAATGGCTTGAATTTCAATTTTTTCAATATCTTTATTTTTGACCATATTATCTGGAATTAATAATTTATAGAAAACACGCTCTAAATTACTTGTTTGCGTTGGTTTATTAGCATCTTCATTTGCATCAGAAGTATTCCTATCAGACTTCTCAGGTTCTTTATCTTTACTTATTAAATCGTTTAGATTTGAGTTACTGGTATCTTCTTGTTGTTTATTTTTCACCTCTTGAATGTCTTCTTTTTCTAAAGAGTCATCTTTAAAATTTTGACTCAGAGTACTACTAGTGAACTCCTCTAATGAAGTTTTCTGATTTGGAGCATCTAAAGTATTATTATTTTTTACAATCTCTGGGCTGGTAGCCATATTTCCATTACCATTTTCAAAGTCCGAATCAGAGCTTAATGAAGATGATAACCTGTCTGGAATGTCTTGAATAATATCAATAGCACTCCTTTCAGAATAAAAAAACGTAAACCAAAATACATAAAAGAAAATACCTGCACAGATAGAGATAAATATAAAAGAACCACTTGGCAAACCACTATGTCTTTCTGGCAAAGAAAAGTCATATTCATTATCTTTTTCAACACTTGACGAATTATTATTTATGGTACCTATAATTTTGCCACCATCTAGCCCTAAATAGTCAGCATAAGACCTAATAAAACCATATGAATAAGTATTCCCGGGAAGATCTTCAAGCCTACCATCTTCAATCGCTATTAGATAACTGTATCTTATCCTCAGGAGGTCAGAAACTTCTCTTAAATCGATTTCTTTTCTCATCCTTGTAGAACATAGAAGTGCTCCTACATCCTTAAAGCTCATCGTGCCATGGTTAGCTTTTTCCTGATCAATTGCATCGTTTGTAGCAACACCAACAATATTAGGAGGTATATCATCAAAGGGATCAGAACTACTCAAAATTAAGTCTTCCTTTTTATTGCCTTAGGTATAAATTGTTTATGAAATTAACACATAAATTATTTTTAAAGCTAACACATTAGAGCACATAGCTCCACCAAAGATTACAAGTCATGGTCTAAAAAATCAAAATTGATAATCATTTATACAAAACTCTTCTATTGGTCTAAATCAAAAGCTTTATGTAAACAAACTAAAGCTTCCTTTGTAAATGCAGCCTTAATCAGAACGCTTACTTTTATTTCAGACGTAGAAATTACCTCTATGTTTATATTCTTTTCTGCGAGTGCTTTGAACATTGTCTTTGCAACCCCAGCATGTGATTTCATACCAACTCCAACGACAGAAACTTTGGAGACGTCATCATCTATAAGAAGCTTCCTCCATTTAATCTCTTGATTATTCTCTACTGCATTCTTCGCAGATAAAAGCTCATGTTTAGAAACAGTAAATGTTAAATCTGTCGACCCGTCCTCAGAAACATTCTGTACAATCATATCCACATTAATATTATACTCAGATAAAGTATGAAATATTGAAGCAGCTATTCCTGGTCTATCCTCTACAGATACGAGTGTTATTTTTGCTTCGTCCATGCTATGTGCAATTCCGCTAACAATTTCTTTTTCCACAACTTTCTCCTCACTGCATATAAGTGTCCCAGGCGCACCTGAAAATGAAGATAAAACTCTTAAGGAAACGTTAAATTTCATTGCAAGCTCAACTGATCTTGTCTGAAGAACCTTCGCCCCCAGTGAGGCCATTTCAAGCATTTCCTCGTAAGTAATTTTATCTATTTTTCTTGCATTTTTCACAATTCTAGGATCAGAGGTATATACCCCATCAACATCAGTATAAATATCACAATAATTAGCATCAACTGAGGCAGCAATAGCTACTGCTGTTATATCAGAACCACCTCGGCCAAGAGTAACTATATCATTCTTCTTATTAACCCCTTGAAAACCTGGCACAACAACAACTTCCCCTCTATCCAAATGAGAAAGGATTTTTGAAGTATCAATTGAATCAATCAAAGCCTTGGCATGAGCATCATTTGCAAGTATTGGGATCTGCCACCCCAAAAGAGATATGGAGCTAATATTTAAATCCTGAAGGGCTATTGACATTAAACCGCTTGTAATTTGCTCTCCAGCTGAAACTACTACGTCATATTCTCTTAGGTTATAAGAAGAGGGAAAATCCTTACAATAACCAACAAGTTGATTAGTTACACCTGCCATTGCCGACACAACAACAATTACCTTATTGCCTTTATCAACTTCAGACTTAACTTTATTAGCTGCAGATCTTATTTTAGGGATATCTGCAACTGATGTTCCTCCAAACTTCTGAACAATCTTCATCAGAACTCCAAAAATCTATACATTTATTAAGACAGAAAAGTATATCTAGTATAGGTTTACAAAATAATAAACTTATACATAATTTATCATTAATTCTTCAACTATATAATTAATTTGTACTAAAGAGAACTTAAGCATTTCAGGAACCTTTATATGTCTAAACAATTTAAAGACTTTTCCATAACTTCTTCACAAGACCCTGATGAAGTGTCAAATTTTACAAATTTATCTAATTATTGGTGGGATGATAAGGGACCATTTAGGCTTTTACATGAAATTAATCCTGTCAGAATTAAATATATAATAGATAGTTGTAGCAGTCATTTTAACAAAGATTTAGCTAATGATAATGCCTTTAAGAATCTTAAACTCTTCGATGTTGGAACCGGCGGTGGGTTAATTGCTGAACCATTATCTCGGGTAGGGTTTAAAGTGACAGGAATAGACCCATCTGATAAGAATGTTACTATTGCAAAAAATCACTCAAAAATAAAAAAACTAGATATTAATTATATTCAAGGCAGCCCTGAGGATAGGAAATTTGATGGATTATACTTTGATGTAATTTTGGCTCTTGAAGTTGCAGAACATGTATCAAATGTAGAGTTATTTGTTAAATCATTATGTAACAAACTTAACCCAGGTGGAATTATTATATTTTCCACCATTAATAAAACTATTAAGAGCCTATTTTTAGCTAAATTTTCTGCTGAATATATTCTCTCTTGGGTTCCAAAAGGGACTCATGACTGGAACAAATTTCTAAAACCCAGTGAGCTGTCTAGAGAAATAAGAAATAATAAATTAGACATTGTTTCCATTAAAGGTCTAAAATTTTCCACTAAGAGCCCAGCATGGCATTTATCCAAAGATGTCTCAATGAACTATTTTCTTGCCGCTACAAAACAAGGCTAATAATACTATGAAGTTTTTCGCTTTACCCATGGAAGTACAGCTACATCAATACCTTCATCCATAAGTTCTTCAGTCTCATCCACTGTTGCTTTACCATAAATACCTCTGGCATCAGTTTCCCCATAATGGATTTTTCTTACTTCTTCAGGAAATTTCTCCCCTACATTCTCAAAATTCTTTTCAATTGTAGCCTGTAACTCATTCAATGCCTCTGCAGTTTTTTTCATTGCTTCTGTCATTTCAACAGTTGCAGATAATTCTTTAATTTTATTTTTACCCTCAGCATAATTAGACTTAGCCATATCTTCTTTCAATGACCGTGAAATATTTGGAGCCATCGGGGCTTTCTTTATCTTAGTGCTACTGCAAACAGGGCAAGATATCTTTCTACTTTTCCTAAGAAAATCATAAGCAGAGCTGTTCTTAAACCAAGACTCAAATTGATGCTCTTTCTCACATATTAAATCGAAGACAATCATCTGTTTACCTTTTGCAAAGAAGGAATATTATTTATATTTTAATCCAAAGTTAAATATTTTTAAAAACTAAAATTTATAATTTTTATCGTAAGATAATGAAGGAATCTTCTTTCTAGCTATATCTGACTTTTCAATATCAATTTCAGAAAATATTATATTTGAACTTGGGCCTGCATCTGCCAAAACATACCCCCATGGATCAACTATTAGAGAATGACCATATGTTTGCCTCTCACCTGGATGATCACCTACCTGAGCTGGGGCAAAAATAAATGCCCCTGTTTCAATTGCGCGCGCTCTTAATAAAGCATGCCAATGCGCCTTTCCAGTTGCTAAAGTAAAGGCTGATGGCACACAAATCATTTTTGCACCTAATTTTGCAATATCCCTATATAAATAGGGAAATCTAAGATCATAGCATATCGTAAGTCCTACTTTACCCCAAGGGGTAGAACCTACTGACAAATATTTACCTGGAGTATACGTAGAGCTCTCAAAATATGTATGACCATTCCCCAAATCAACGTCAAACATATGTATTTTATCGTAATATGAAATTACTTCTCCAGATGAGTTAATTAAATAACTACGATTGACTAACGAGCCATCATTAAGCAAGATAGTAAGACTCCCACAATTTAACCAAATAGAATTTTCCTTTGCAATCTTTTTATATGCTCTTAATGCAATATGATCATCTTCACTCATTGCAGAAGTCAATATATTTTTCTTACCCCATTCCATCATTGATGAATTTTCTGGAAGAAAAATAAAATCAGCTTTTTCACTAATTGCAGAATCAATTAAATTTATTGATGTTTCAATATTCTTAATCATATCATTATTTGAATTAAGTTGGATACAGGCAGCTTTAAAGATATTTTTTCTTTTATTCATAATTATTTTAACTTTTTATTTAAATAAAATTATACTATATCTTAATAAAACAATTTAACACTACAAATTGGATTTTGAAGCTAATAACAACTATATCAAGGAGATAAAAGCTGAAACCATCTTCATCGACACTTAAAAGTTTAGAAAAACTGTATAAGGGTGGAGAATTAACAACTACGCTATATAGAGCAAAGGTAGTTGAAGAAAAATTTCCTAACGATGAAATTATATTAAATTTAATTGGCTCAATATATTACAGATTAGGTGAAACTGATCGCGCATCTTCATATTACAAAAAACTTTTAAAGTTAAACCCAAATAATCTTCAGGCAATAATAAACCTCGGAACTTTATATAATGATAAAGGAAAGAAAGAACTTGCACTAAAATATTTTTCAGTAGCTTGCAAACAGGCTCCTGAAAATAATAAATACGTCAGAAAATTCCTTAAGACTTTCCAAACAACTTCCTTCACAGTATATAATGAGGATATTGCTAAAATCATATTAACATTGCTTGCCAAACCAAGTCTATTAAAACCAATTCAACTGTCCTATTCTATATTCTCACTCCTAAAAAAACACCCAGAAACTATAGACATATTGAATAATTTTCATAGGTTAAATGAAGAGTCGTTTCAAGAAAGCACAATAGAAAAAATCAAAGATATTAAATTACTCAAAGAATATATGGAACTAGCCCCTATCACTGATATACAGTTTGAAGCGATCCTATTGCGTCTTAGAAGTTTAATTATAAAAAGACAATTAAAAAATTATTCTACAGATTTGGATTTTACTACTTCGTTGTCCATTCAATGTTTTGTAAATGAATATATTTTTTATGAGTCAGAAGATGATACTAGTAACATAATTAAGTTAGAAAAAAGAATAGACAAAGCATCTAAAGATAAAAAAGAATTGTCTATGAATGATATTGTTACCCTTGCTCTTTTTCGACCTATTAGTAAATATAATTGGAAAAAGGAGATTAATAATCAAAATCAGGACCATAGAATAAAAAAATTATTAAAAATACAAATAGAAGAAGTGCATGAAGAGGTTACTATATCAAAATCAATTAAAAAAATAAAAAATATATCAAACAAAGTTTCAAAATTAGTGAGAAACCAATATGAAGAAAACCCTTACCCAAGATGGATAAAAACTGGCTTTCCAGAACAAGCTATTTCCTTAGAATCACTTAAAAAAAATTTTGGTCTACAGAAGAACGAAAAAGAATATAAAAATAAAAAAATCACTAAAGTATTAATAGCTGGATGTGGAACAGGCCAGCACTCAATAGCTTCATCAAGAAGATATAGAAATTCTGAAATTACGGCGATAGATCTCAGTTTAAAGAGCCTTAGTTATGCATTCAGAAAAACTAAAGAATATGATATTGATAATATTAATTATCTTCATGGTGATATTTTAGATGTAGATGCTTTATATGGTGAATTTGACATTATTGAGTCAGCTGGGGTTTTACATCATATGGATGATCCTATAAAAGGATGGAAAAAATTAATGGGTAAACTAGCTCCAAATGGATTAATGATGATAGGTTTATATAGTAAAATAGCTAGAGAAGATATTAACAATGTTCGTAAAAGTATATTAAAAGAAAATATTCCAGGAACAGAAAATGGGATTAGAAAATTTCGTTCATTAAAGATAAATAACTGGCTTATAAACAACCCATCTATAACAGTAAGTAGAGATTTTTTTACATTAAGCGAGTGTAGAGATTTATTCTTTCACGTAAAAGAACACACATTTGATTTATTGCAAATTAAAGAAATTTTAAATGATTTAAACCTAAAATTCCTGGGATTTGCATCTTACGCAAAACTTAGATCTTTCATAAAAAACTATCCTGGCGAAGACTCTATCTACTCTCTAGATTTATGGCATGAGTTCGAACTCAAAAATCGTTCAGCATTTTCAGGAATGTATCAATTTTGGGTTACAAAAAAATGACTAGAAAGAGTTAAAAGAGATGAGCAATTTCCCAATTATTTTTGACCGTAAGAAAGTCAAAAAAAACCGTAATAGATTTTCTCCCAACTTAAATAAAGAGGTTGAGCAAATAAATACAATTGGGTTGGAATTATGTGATAGATTAAGTGATGTAAAAAAAAAATTTAAATCAGCTCTTGTTTTAGGCGATGATGTTCTAAAAAATGAATCGTACTTGAGAAACAAATATAAAATTGAAAAAGTAGTTTGTGGAGATCTATCTTATAAGAGGCTAAAAAAAATAAGTAATAAAATAGATACTGTTTGCCTTGATGAAGAACTTCTCCCCTTTAAAGACAATATATTTGACCTAATTATAGCTAATTTTTGCCTGCAATGGGCCAATGATTTGCCTGGTTCACTGATACAATTGAGACGATTACTGAAACCAGATGGTTTATTCATCGCAACACTCCCAGGGGGATCTACATTAAGCGAATTAAGGGAATCTTTTAATAATGCAGAAATGGAAATAAAAGGGGGAGTTACTCCTAGAGTATCTCCATTTGTAGATATTAAAGATGCAGGAAATCTTTTGATAAGAACTGGATTTTCTCTTCCAGTCGCTGAAAAAGATCTCTATACTCTTAAGTTTGATAATCTGATGCTCTTGTTCAATGCTTTAAGATCCTACGGTCAAAGCAACGTTCTTGTTGAGAGGTGTAAAAATCTTACAACTTTAAATTTGTTTAAAAAAGTGGAGGACTTTTACCTTAAGCGATTCTCCCTATCTAATAATCAAATACAAGTATCCCTTGAAGTAATTACTCTAACAGGATGGTCTCCATCAGGTAATCAACAAAAACCTCTTACTCCTGGCTCTGCTCAACATTCACTATCTGACTTTGTAAAATAAGAGAATATATGAAATTTAATACTCCCCTCATTGAAGGTAAGCTTATCAAAAGATATAAGAGATTCCTTGCCGACGTAAAACTTAAAAATGGTGAAGTTGTTACTGCACATTGCGCAAATCCAGGTTCAATGCAAACGGTAAACATAGTAGATTCTAAAGTTTGGCTCTCTCCATCAAAAAATCCTAATCGAAAGTTAAAATATACATGGGAAATAATTGAAATTGCTAAAAATAAAATTGGAATTAATACAAGTTTACCAAATACTATTGTTAAAGAAGCAATCAATGAGAAACAAATTCCTGAACTTAAGGGATATACAAGTCTAAAATCAGAAGTAAAGTATGGTAAAAATTCCAGAATAGATATTCTCTTAAGATCTGATTTGAAACCAGATTGTTATGTTGAGGTTAAAAATGTTACAATGCGAAGGAGAAGTAAGGATAATAATATTGCAGAATTTCCAGACTCGGTAACTGCAAGAGGTAAGAAACACCTTTTAGAATTAACAGAAATGGTTTCACTTGGCTTTCGTAGTGTAATGTTTTTTCTAATACAAAGGGAAGATTGCGATTATTTTTCGATAGCAGAAGACATTGACCCGGATTATGCAGTTACATTAGATAAAGCAATGGAAGCTGGGGTTGAACTATTGTGCTATAAATGTAAATTAACCCCAAAATTTATAGAAATTACTTCACCAGTTCAGTATATAAAAGAACTAAAACCATAAAAAAATATATTTTAATTTTAGACAGATAATTAATTATGATTAATAACACAATTACAATTCATGATAATCAGGCATTTGAATCAATGAGAAAGTCAGGCAAACTAGCCGCAGAGATTCTAGATTTTATTACTCCACATATTGTTCCTGGAATTACAACAGAAAGAATTGATAAACTCTGTTATGACTATCATATTGCCAATAATGCGATACCTGGCCCTCTTGGTTATAGAGGTTTTCCAAAGTCTATTTGCACGTCTATTAATCATGTTGTTTGCCATGGTATACCTGGTGATAGAATTCTTAAGGATGGAGATATTATTAATATCGACGTCTCCCCAATATTAGATGGCTGGTACGGTGATACTAGTAGAATGTTTTTTGTAGGAAATGTAAAAATAAAGGGCCAGAGATTAGTAAACATTACATACGAAGCAATGTTTGAAGGAATTAAAGCAGTAAGGCCAGGTGCAACGTTAGGTGATATAGGTTACTCAATTCAAAATTTTGTTGAAAATCAAGGGTTCTCTGTAGTAAGAGACTTTTGCGGACATGGTATCGGTCAAACTTTCCATTGCCCACCTAATGTTATGCACTATGGTAACAAGGGTGAAGGATTAGTTCTTAAAGAAGGCATGATTTTCACTATTGAACCAATGGTAAATTCTGGAAAATATCAGACTAAAATACTCGATGATGGGTGGACAGCTGTAACTAAAGATAGGTCTTTATCTGCACAATTCGAACATACTATTGGAGTTACACCCAAAGGATTTGAGATTTTTACACTATCACCAAAAGGCTATACACAACCACCTTATGAAATTTAATGTGAGAAACTGAAATGATTCCAAGATACGCCCTTCCAAAGATGTCAAAAATTTGGACTGACGAAAATAAATTTAGAATATGGTTTGAAATTGAGGCAAATGCATGCGATGCACAAGCTGAGTTAGGGGTAATACCTTCAGAGGCAGCTAAAATAATTAGAGAAAAGGGACAATTTGAAATAGATAGAATCAATGAAATCGAAAAAGAAGTTAAGCATGATGTAATTGCATTCCTAACAAATCTAGCAGAGCATATAGGCCCTGAAGCAAGGTTTATCCATCAAGGCCTTACCTCCTCAGATATCCTTGATACATGCTTGTCAATTCAGCTTTTACAGGCATCAGATATCCTAATTAAGGATATAGAAAACCTATTAGCTATCCTAAAAGAAAAATCATTAGAGTATAAAAAGACAATCTGTGTAGGAAGAAGCCATGGTATTCATGCAGAACCAACAACTATAGGCCTAAAATTTGCTGGCATGTTTGCTGAGTTTGAGAGAAATCTAAAGCGCCTTAAAGAGGCTAAAATTGAAATATCTACATGTGCACTTTCAGGCGCTGTTGGAACCTATGCGAGCATTGACCCAATCGTTGAAGAAAAAGTTGCTAAACGAATGAATCTAAGTACTGAACCAATTTCAACCCAAGTTATACCGAGAGATAGGCATGCTTTCTTTTTTTCAACTCTGGCAGTTATAGCTAGTTCAATTGAAAGGATAGCCGTTGAGATAAGACATCTTCAAAGAACAGAAGTGAGAGAAGCTGAGGAATACTTTGATAGTGGACAGAAAGGTTCATCAGCAATGCCGCATAAACGGAACCCTATACTTTCAGAAAATCTAACAGGCCTAGCAAGAATGGTTAGAAGCTATTCACTTCCAGCTTTAGAGAATGTTGCTCTATGGCATGAAAGAGATATCTCTCATTCATCAGTAGAAAGAATGATAGGGCCAGATGCAACTATTACACTTAACTTTGCTTTAAATCGTCTATCTACCCTCATCGACAAATTACTAATTTATCCTGAGAAAGCTAAGTATAATCTAGATCTATTAGGGGGCCTGGTTTTCTCACAAAGAGTTCTTTTAGCTTTAACCCAAAATGGATTAAGTAGAGAGGATGCATACTCATTAGTCCAAAAAAATGCTATGAAAGTCTGGAAAACTGGAAAAAGTTTTAAAGAGACTCTAATGGAGGAAACTTCAGTCAGAGAAAAAATCAACCCCAAAGAAATGGATAATATTTTCTCATATGATTTTTACCTTAAAAATATAGATACAATATTTGATAAAGTTTTTAATAAAAAAAGATAATTTCCTATTCTTCATCAATTTGTTTTTTGGCTTCATGAAAAAAAAGGGATAGTTTTTCTTGCAATTCTGATATGCTCATGCTTATCCCCTTCGAAGAAAAATCACTTAGTGCCTGATCAAACATATCCTGATCACCAGGTTCTTTAAAGTTTGACTGAGCAATATGGCGAACATATTCCTGCGCCTCTTCTCCACTTAATCCCTGAATTTCAGCTAACCATGCACCAAAAAGCTTGTCTCTTCTTGCTAAAACTCGAAATTCTAGATCTTTATCAAGCTCATATTTTTTTTCAAAACCCTTTTTTCGATCTTCAAATACTTCATTCATTTGTTAAAAGCCTATCCCATTTGATATAAATAGAAATTAATTATATAAACATGTTAGTATATAATTATTATTAGTTTTTTATGCAATTGATAATTTTTTTAATTTAAAATGTGTACAATCGTTATTGATTTTAACCCAAAAAATGAATGGCCTTTGATAATTGGCTCTAATAGAGATGAGATGATTGATAGGCCATGGCTACAACCTTCTAGAAACTGGCCTCTTAAACCATCAATTTTTGGAGGCCTTGACTTAATAGGAAAAGGGTCATGGCTATCTGTAAACGATAATGGTGTTATCGCCTCAATAACTAATAAGAGTCAAACTCTAGGGCCACATAAAAACAAAAGAAGTCGGGGAGAAATTGTTTTAAATGCTCTTGAGGCAAAAAACTCAACTTTAGCTAGTAAGGCTATAGAAAATATTAATACTAATTTATACCAAGACTTTAACCTTCTGCTGGCTGATCAAAATAATGCCTATATGCTTGAACTCAATTCAAAAAGAAAAGAAAAAATTATAAAAAAAGTCATCCTACCAGGGATCCATATAATTACTTCGAAAAATATTAATGACCCAACATGCAAAAGAATAGCTAAATTCTTACCTTTATTTAAAAAAGCACCTAGACCTAAACCCAGCCTTAATAAATGGGACGCATGGATATCTTTATTATCACAAAAAAATGAGGAAAATATAAGCGATACATATCTTAATCTTTGCCATAGATCAGGTTTTGGAACTGTATCTAGCTCTTTAATTGCAATTAAATCTAAAGAAAAAAAAATAGCTTGGCTTTATTCTAATCAACCACCCACAGCCACTAGCTATAAAAGAATAGTATAACCTTTAAATATATTTTCAGTGTTTTGAAAATTTTATATATTTACAATATGCTTACAATATTGGAACATAGCGTAGCATAATCCATAAATAGGAAATTTTAAATGCCCCGCAGAAAAAAGATTTATGAGGGAAAGGCAAAGGTTATTTTTCAAGGTCCAGAACCTGGAACAATTATCCAATATTTCAAAGATGATGCAACCGCCTTCAACAACAAAAAAAAAGGGTCAATAATTGGTA